>DASZFK010000241.1:0-4118 GCA_035939855.1 Candidatus Angelobacter sp. | reverse complement strand
TTTGCTACGCCTCCATTCAGGATGGCGTGATCAGTGTGATCACGACCCATCTTGAAGGCCAATCGAATTGCCGCACCCTGGAAGAACTGCTCGAAGGGCTGGATTCCGACATGTTCTGGCGCGCCCATCGCTCGTTTGTCGTGAATATCAACCGCATCAAGGAAGTCGTACCCTGGTTCAAAAGCAGCTACCAACTTCGCATGGACGATAAGAAGCAGAGCGAGATTCCTGTGAGCCGTGCTCAGACGAAACGCTTGAGAGAGTTGTTTGGGTTGTGAAAAGAGACTGTAATCATCGTCCCTGATTTTCATCTTAAGACGATCGAAGTAAGTAGGAAAGGGCGCATTAGTCTGTAGGCTGCGGAGGTATGAGGCCGGACAAAGAGCGGCGTGAGGTGGCGAGGTCGAATTTGGTACCTTGGAACAGTGATTCGAGCCATCCGGGAATCTTGTCAGCCATTGACCGCAGGTTTCCTCGACGAAAACTTAATACCTGCTTCGGGTGCCCGCCTACTTCAGAGTTGTCATAAACTCGTACGACCTCGATTCCACTCTCAACGAAATTGAGCGCTGTGAGGAGGTTCTTGGTGCTCTTCTCATAGATTTCTGCAATCAGCCGCTCGGACGCTGAGTGTCCGCCACGATAAGAGCGTTCCATGATTCGTCGAACGCTTTCTTCGACACTGCCAGCCGCCACATAATCCATTGTCGTCCAAAACCCGTTCCGGTGTGCAAGCTGGGCCTGTTCAAATGTGATTGAGCTTCGCAATGTAGTTTCAATTGCGAGACCTTGGCGTTCACTGATGTGGTTGAGGATCCATCGTTGAAATTCAAGGTTGACTTGGGAGCGAATATCCGGGGAAATCTTGTGGAAGGACCCAAAGTTCAATTCAGCCGCACGATCGTCGGCGTTGAACCAGTCCACGCCGAACTTTGATAACGGGAAGCGGCTACTTTTCCCACTCCCCGGTGGGCCTGCGATAACGATCATTCGTGGGCGTTGCACCTCAGCCGCCAAAGTCGGTGCCTGCGTCCTCACGCATATCTTCGGGGAGTTCGTGCTTCAAAAGCGCGCCCTTCTCATCAATGATCCCCAGCCGGATCGCTTCTTCGCGCTGGGTTTGGTAGATTTTGTCGCCTTCAGCCAAGATGTAGGCCATAAATGCGTCGAGTTCTTCATCATTATCCACATCAATGGAGTTGATTGTCATAGGCTTCGTTGTCTTCATATTGTTCTTATTATATGTCGCTAAGCAAGTTTTCCGACATCGATGCCAGGAATTTCCGAGTGTTCGCCTTGCTACAATAAGAGATTCTCTCAAAAACCGGAGCCTTCACAGAATGCATCGTTGGTCACAACTTTTTATTCCTACACTGCGCGAAGCGCCCGCAGATGCTGAGGTGGCGAGTCATAAATTTTTGGTTCGGGCGGGATACATCCGCCAATTGGCTGCCGGCGTTTATTCGTATCTCTTCCTTGGCCAGCGTGCAATCCTGCGGATCATTGATGTGGTGCGCGAGGAGATGAACAAGATTGGCCAGGAATTTTATCTGCCGGTCATTCATCCGCGTGAATTGTGGGAGGCCAGCGGACGCTGGGCGGTGATGGGAGACAACATGTTTCGCCTGAAAGACCGGGGCGGAAGGGACATGTGCCTGGGCATGACTCACGAAGAGGTCATGACCGACATCGCCCGCAAAGAGTTGCGCAGCTACAAGCAGCTTCCTCAGATTTGGTACCAGATCCAGACTAAGTTTCGTGATGAGCCGCGCCCCAAGTCCGGCCTGATTCGTGTCCGCCAGTTCACGATGAAGGACTCGTATTCATTCGACATCGACCAGGCAGGGCTGGACGTCTCCTATCAAAAGCACTATGACGTCTATCGGCGCATCTTTGACCGGTGCGGACTCAAATATGCCGTGGTCGAAGCTCATTCTGGAGCGATGGGTGGCTCACAGTCGCATGAATTCATGGTAATGAATGATGCCGGCGAAGACATCGTGGTGAGCTGCGGCAAGTGCGGCTATGCTGCCAACCTTGAAAAAGCGGCGTCGAAACTTGCGCCGGTGGAAGATTTGCCGGGCGACGGAAAACCGGAAGAGGTCCACACTCCCGGTATGAAGACCATTGAAGAGGTCTCTAAGTTCCTCGGCGTCTCGCCAACACAAAAAATCAAGACCCTGGCCTTGATGCAAGTTGAGGATGATTCCAAGAATCCGGGAAAGAAGAAGACCCGTCCAGTGATTGTTTTGCTGCGCGGCGATCACTTTTTGAACGAGGCCAAATTGCTGACTGTGCTGGAAGGAAAAGAGTTTCGTCCTATGCAGGCCGAGGAGATTGAACAGTTCTTTCGCGCACCGGCAGGATACCTGGGTCCCATGAATGTGGCGGCCATGAACAGCCAACTTGCAGGCAGTGAGACGCAGCGCCTATTGCTTGATGCGCTGCCGCTCATGTTTGCCGACAACGCGCTTAGGGGACGCAAGAACCTCATTTCCGGGGCCAACAAGGAGAACTACCATCTCAAGAATCTTGTGCCGGGCCGCGACTTTTATCCTACGGAATGGGTCGATGTGCGCAATGCTGCCGAGGGCGAGGGCTGCCCTAGCTGCGGAAATCCCCTCCAGGTCGGCAAAGCGATGGAAATAGGACACATCTTCAAGCTTGGTTACAAATATTCGAAATCGATGGGGGCCACCGTTCTCGATAAGGATGGTAAAGAGGTCATGCCCATCATGGGCTGCTATGGCATCGGCATCGAGCGCATTCTGACCGCCGCCATCGAACAGAACAACGACCAGGATGGATTCTGGCTCCCTCCCACCATCGCCCCGTTCGATGTGATCGTAACGCCTACGAACGTGAAAGAGCCTGCCCTACTGAAGACCGCCGAAGATATAGCCCAGCAATTGGAGCGGGCCGGTTTTGCGGTGCTGCTCGACGACCGCGACGAACGGCCGGGCGTAAAGTTCAAGGACGCCGATCTCGTGGGTGTCCCTTACCGCATTAATGTTGGCAAGAAGGTTACGGAAGGGAAGGTCGAAGTGGTTTCTCGCTCGACACGCCAGTCTCAGGATGCTAACATCCCCGGCATTGAGGCTCAATTCAGGCAATTGACTCAGTCTTTCTGACGGAGTGCAGGTGGTCTATGGGCAAGCTCAAAGGGCTGCTTATTTTATTGATCTTGTTCAGCGGCATCTATGTAGGGTGCGAGTTGGTGCCTCCCTATTTCCACCATTACCAGTTCCAGGATGACCTTGATGACATCGCGCGCACCAACTCCTATATGCGCCGAACGGACGACGATGTCCGTGCGACGGTAATCAAAAAAGCTGAAGAGATAGGCATCTCTTTGAGAGAAGATCAGATCATAATTAATCGGCTCTCCGACGGTCTTGGCATTTCAGTGCATTACACTGTCCATGTAGACATGATCCTTCATCCCGTGGACTTGGACTTTACTGCCAATTCCATGAACCGAAGGAATATTTAAGCGATATAATCATTAGAGGATTGAGAAAAAGTCTCAGCACATGCAGGTAACGCTCTGGCCCGCGACGCGTCTGAGAGAATGAGCGGTGAGTTCCGCCTAAAAAGTGGCCATTAAGATCAAAATTCCACGCTGGAAAGGCTTTCGCAATAGCCTTAGGAACCCTTTTGTCCGGGCTGGCTTAGCAGTTTTTCTTATAGTGTTCCTTGCAGGCTTTGGCGTCTTTTCCTACTACTACCTCAAATATCAAAAGATCATCGATAAGCGAATGAGCGGGCAGATCTTCGCCAACACCGCCAAGATCTACGCCCAACCTCGCAGCCTGCGAACAGGGCAGAAGGCCGATTCCCGCGAGGTGGCCAACTATCTCCGCCATGCTGGATATACCGAGCAGGGAGAGCAGGGTCAATCCAAGTTTGGTACCTACAGGGTGATTTCCGGTGGAATTGAGATTAAGCCCGGCGAAGAGTCTTATTACAACTCTGAGGGAGCCGTGGTTCGCATTCGTGAAGGCAAGATCGACAAGATCGCCTCTCTGGGTAGCGCCACCGACAGCCTGAGCGCATACGAACTGGAGCCCCAGTTGGTCACGGGATTGTTCGACAGCCAAGCCCGCAGCAAACGCCGC
>DASZFK010000240.1:0-3699 GCA_035939855.1 Candidatus Angelobacter sp. | reverse complement strand
TCGGTTTCCTCAATAACCTATAGAGGCTCCAAACTATGCCGAGTGGTTGGGGATATCCGCCTGCATTTATGCAGTGATTTCGGCCAACCACGAAAGACCTCTCCGATCACTCGGTAATAGTTCGGAACTCGGAATAGTGCCGGAGGAATGGTGAAACCGAGATCAGGACCACCCGAAAGCATTTCTAAGCAATGGTGGGAGGAAAAGTTTCCAACAGACTTGGCAAACTCATTGACACCCTGTCTCACCGCCGCTCGAAAATCCGCGATCTGATTACAGCTTTCCGCGAATGCTCATTTAGCCATTCTTTGAGACCAAGCTAATTTCGAGCTACACTGATTATTTACAAAAGACTTAACAGATTAGGAGTACCCCCATGGCCGATGCGGGCTTTCCTCTGCCTGTTTCCTCATACAAGGAACTGGTCAAGATTATTCAGGCGTATGGACGAGTGGGAACTGAAGCGAGTCTGGCTGATGTGTCGCGGCTTGCGGTGATGAACGAGACCACAGTAAGTGGAAACAACGGTTTTCTGCTTTCAATCGCGGTCATACAAGGAGGGAAAAAGAAGTCGATCACCTCTCTTGGTGCAGATTTGGCTCGTGCGTTGGAGCATCAGGAGTCTCTACCGGAAGAGGTAGCGAGCAGGTGGCGGGCTGTCGTGGAGGCTAATGACTTTCTCCAGAAGGTGATCGCAGCCGTCCGCATCCGCAAGAGTATGGACGAGTCCAGCCTTGAATCCCACGTCGCCTACTCCGCAGGACAACCGAGAACGCCAACCGTCGCTACCGGAGCGCGAACTGTAATTGACATCCTCGAGGTGGCGGGCCTTCTAAAAGAAGAAGGCGGCAATCTTATCCCGCTGACGCCGGAGCCTCGATCCATTCCTGAGACTGTAGAGAAGACGCTATCGATTTCAGACACCATGCCTGTGGCGGAGAGCGGTCAGGTGCAAGTAATTCCGGCCACTCGTCTGGGTGGCGTCCATTTGAATATTGATGTAACCGTACAGTGCACCCCGGCTGATCTGGACGACTTGGGTCACAAGCTGCGAAAGGTTCTAAGAGACTTCAACGAACCAGAAAAGAAGCCGGACGCACCGCCTACTGCTCCTATCCCGGCGACGGACCCTCAGGAGGGGTAGTGCAAAATGGCTCTCGCATCTCAAACAACTGGCGACCACGTCATGGGTGCCGTCGAAGCCGTCGTCGTTAACGGCAAACCGACATCTCTGGCGATGATCACGGAATTTTTGGGCACGACCGCCTCCAACGCAACCGCCGCATTGGAGATGGCGGAAGAGCTTGGATTGTTGTCGAAAGACGCCAATAACGATTACGTCACCCATAGCCCACTTTGCCGATTCACGGCCATACCTGAACAGAAGGCCGCAGTGATGCGTATTCTGATCGAGAGTTATCGGCCATTCACCGTCTTCAGGGAGAGACTACTTGCAACAGCGGACTTGAATGCTGCCGCCCACGCAACAAAGACCATTTGCCTGCTCCCTGCACATCGCGACGTCGTCAAAGAAACGCTGATTAGCGTTGGCACATTTTCACGTGCGCTAGTTCATGAAGGTGGGGGCAACTACCAATTGGACGCAGCTTCACTGGTGAACTCTCTTCAAGTTATTGCGGCTGCCTGCAAAGACATGACCATTGCTGAAGGAAGAATCAGAGATCAGCTGGGACCACTCGCGCAAACCGTCTTGGCACCGCAGCGGGACGCCATCATAGTACCTCTCGCAGATGCTTTGATGAGAGCAAACAAACGGGATGGTTCCGGAGCGGTACAGCAGGCGGGCAACGCTGTTGAGTCCCACATTACTGCAATGGCTACGAGGATGACGTTAGATTTGACGAACGCGAACGGAATCATGGAGAAAATTAGCAAGTTTGGTGGAACGCCAAGACGCATGCCGAGGAAGTTGATTCACATTGCCAGTTATCTCGGAGCGGTCCGGAATGCCGCTGACCATGGGCCTGATGCCGACATTAACAATGACCCGTGGGAAATTCGAGATGCGACCGCTCTCGAATATGTGTTTGTGGCATGTTCGTTCATTGCCGCAACCATTGGCATTGAACGGAACCAACCCCCAGAGATCTGACCCTTTCCGTCGGCCTGAATTTTCAAATCGAGACTCAGAACAGTGGCTTTGAATCCCTATTGGATAGTTCGTTGACTGCACGCCAGAATATGGCGAAAAGAATTGTCTCTACACTGTCGAGATAATTGTGACCACCACGCCAGGAGGGCAACTGTGAAAACCTGTCTCACATGCGTTTTGCTATGACTTGTCCAGACCTGCCCGTAACCAACTTGCTACCAGCGGAGAACCCAAATAACCTTTGGAATGTTAACTTATTGAATTCGCGGATTTTATTTGAAAGCTTTGGAGATCGCCCTGCGACAGAAACTCCCTCCCCTTTGCGTCCTCCGCGCCCCTGCGGCTAAGAATGTTTTGATTTTTCTCTATTCCCTGTCCCTTATTCCCTGCCCTTGCCAATTCCCTCCAGAAAAGCATTCATCTCCCGTAGCACATCGCCCTCGTTGGACCTAAACACAAAATGATCTGCATTCGGTAGCCGCACTACACGGGCTGTTGGCACACCTTTTTCAAATGCCTTAGCTTGTGTTTCGCACACCGCATTGTCTCTGGCTTTTGCCGCAGCCAGCGTTGCCTCGTCACGGCCCATTGCCGGCATTCCGGAGTGCGGTATGGCATAGATGGCCAGCACCGGGACAGGGATCTTCGTGTACTTTTCCGCACCGGCGATAATGGCCAGTGGTGGCGCTGGCATCTGCATCTTGGGCATAGTGGCCGGTGCATACTCCAGATCTTTTGCTCTTTCCTGGAGGTCTTTTTCGAGTTGCGGCAGGTCCGTCTTGAGCAACTCCTGCAGCAGTTGTTTTTGCTCTTGTGGCGATGATCCTGGCCGCAATTGGTCCAGTTTTCTCTTCACATCGATCGAATCCAGATTCAGATCACCTCGCGCGGCATCGTAGAACGCGTAGGGATAGGCCGCGTCGAGGTAGACGAGCCCGGCCACTTTTTCCGGATGCCGGCTGCCCACGGAGCTCAATTCCTCTCCGGCAATCGAATGTCCCACCAGCACGGGCCGGTTGATTTTGAGCGCGTCCATTACCGCCAGCACATCGTCACCCAGCCGGTCCGCCGAATATCCCGAGTCCGGAGTAGTGGAATCGCCAAATCCGCGGCGGGTGATGCCGTAAACGTGATATTTCGCCGTAAAGTTGGGCGCAAACTTATCAAATACGTGGGCCGTGTTGCCCAAACCAGCCAGGAAAATCAGCGGATGCCCGGAGCCGCCCCAGTCCAGCACCTCCAGCTTAACGTTGGTGTCCACGGTGATGAATTGGACGGTGTGCGGAGAAGAGTCGCGGTTCCATGCCGTCTCCTTGGTTGCCCGGCGAAAATCAAGCTGAGCTTTTCCCCTCTGCGTCCAGGTTCCAGTGATGGAGTTTCCGTCAGCGCTGACCTTTCCTTCATAAGAGGCCATCAGGAGGTCAAACTTCGCCTCGAGACTCGAATCCTTGAACGTTACCGAAGTGGCCGGAAAGCCGTCTGGGACCTGGTCGATGCTGTAAAGCTTGCAGGTCAGGGCACCATTGTTGCCCTTTTCGACATGAAGGATGACGCGAAGCTTGGCGCCGAGATCAAGAGTTCCTTGC
>DASZFK010000239.1:0-12316 GCA_035939855.1 Candidatus Angelobacter sp. | reverse complement strand
CGAGATCGTCATCATGGGCGGATACTTCGGCAACAACTCGCAGGCCCTGGGTCATTTTTGCGCGCGCAAGCTGGTGCAGGAACCCGAAGACTTTGGCACCGGCTGCCTGGTGCAAAACCTGCCTTTGCAGGAGTTGGTCGGACCTTCCGTGCGCCTTTGCCAGAGCTTGAATTATCGCGGCATGGCGGAGATTGAATATAAATACGATGCAAGCGCCCGCGAATATAAGCTGATTGAGATCAACGCCCGCCACTGGGACTGGCACCAGCTTGCGCACATGAGCGGCGTGAACCTTACGCGCGTCGCCTATTCCGACCTTACGGGACACGCGTTGGACTCAAGCACTTCCAGAAAGACCGGCGGCAAGTGGATCGCCGAAGATGCTTTCATGCTGCACGCAGCCGCCGCGATCTACAAAAGGCGGGTGAAACTGCGCACACTCTTGCAACAACTTTCGGGCCCCAAGATGTTTGCGATCTTTGCCTGGGACGATCCTTTGCCTTTCCTGCGGTATGGACTGCAATCCATGTTGCCGGCGATAGGCAGGATGGCATGGGCCAAGCTTCGCAATAATGCCAAATCCGGCGGAGCGCGCCCGTCATGAAGACTTGCAAACGACAAATCAGTTTTCTTATCCAATGCATCTTGCTCTACCTTATTATCTGCTCCTCCTTGTTCTTGTCCGCGCAATCGCGGTGGGAGATTGAAACTATCGATGAGGGCCACGGCAAGAACGTTGGAAAATTCAGCTCCCTGGTCATCGGCAGCGATGGCAGCTTTCATGTTGGATATTTCAACGCAACCCGCGAAGCGGTATGGTATGCATTTCGTCCAGCAGGCACGGCCAAGTGGTTCACCATGGAGGTGGATGCTTCCAGCGGCTACGAGTCCCTGGCGCTCGACGCGAATGGCTATCCTCACTTTGCCTATGATGGTCCTAACGAGACTGGCCTTCGTTATGCGCGCTGGGACGGAGGAAAATGGGTCCGGCAGACGATTGACAATGAGCCCATCGAGTTCTTCAACTTCATTCGCATCGCGCCCGACGGCTTTCCCAGAATCAGTTATTACCACCGCCTGGTTCGGGGCGAGACCGGCGAAGGATCGTATGCCTTGCACCTGAAGTATGCTTCTTTTGACGGCGCGCGCTGGTATACGGAGACTGTCGATCCGAGATCGGGCACCGGCAAGTTCAACTCTCTCACGCTCGACCGGCAGGGCCTTCCCAACATCGCGTATTCCGACGTAACCAGCGGCGATCTTTGCTTCGCCCGCTGGGACGGACAACATTGGCTCATCAGCAAGCCCGATACGTCGCAGGCGTCGGACGGATGGGTAGGAATTGGGAACAGCATCGAACTTGATAAAGAAGGTAATCCGCACATCGCCTATGTAGACGTGGCCCACCGCAGCATTAAATATGCCACCTGGACGCAAAAGGACGGATGGAAGATCGAGGTTGTCGATCATCTCGCGGCACACAAGACCGATAACCTCGACCGGACGTCGCTGAAGCTCGACAGCCAGCAGCGGCCCCATATTTCCTATTGGGACAGTGGCCCACGAGTGCTGCGTTACGCCACGCGTACCGATCAAGGATGGAAAGCCGAGACCGTGGATTCCAGCGCCGACGTGGGCCAATATTCGTCGCTGGCGCTCGACAGCCATGACGAAGTGTATATCAGCTATTACGATGCCGCGCGGGGCGTGCTGCGCCTGGCGCATCGCCGGAGTACAGAAGCAGCGAGCGTCCAGGCACGGGAGAGCAAGAAATGACAAAAACATGCTCCCGTTTTGGGAATATTATGGCGCTGTTGAAAAATGTGAGTCCGTAAATCTTAGGGGACGAGCAGGGCAAAAGCCAATACTGTTCGATTAAGAGGTCTGGAATAAAGGCCGGAATGCGGAGAATAAACGGGCCACGAAGAACTAAGCCAGCGAAGCTGGCGACCATACAATAGCCCACAGTGCAAGCTGTGGATAAGCAGGAGAAGAATGATCCAGCCCGCGAAGCGGGCGACATAATTCCTGTGCATATAGGAACCCGATTAATTTGCAACGTTTTCGGCACGACTAAATCATGCCCTGACACAAAGCGATAAGGGAGTCTACAAATGAATTCATTCGTTGAACGCGCTGCCCGTGAAGCTGAAGTGTGGGACCATCAATCGCTGAGGCGCGAGCGCTATGAGGCCACGCTGTCCCACGCTAACGAGGGGCCGGCAAGGATGCGGCGCGACCGTTTTGTCGGCCAATGTGTCTCTGATCTCAACGGCAAGACGGTGCTCGAGATCGGGACCCAGGCCTGGGGAGGCATGTTGAACAAGCATGGTGTCCGTCCGCGTTCGGTCACCTGCATCAACATCTCCACCACCGAAACCGAGACTGGAAGGAAGTACGCTGAAACCATGGGCTTTGCTGCGGATTTCCGGGTGATGGACGCGCATACGCTTGAGTTTCCCGACAATCACTTCGATTTTGTTTACGGCGTTGCGATCCTGCACCATCTTGAACTGGAGCGCGCGCTGAAAGAGCTTTGCCGGGTTGTGAAACCCGGAGGGCGAATACTCTTCATCGAGCCGTTGCGCCTGAATCCAGTGGCTCAACTAGTGCGGTTGCTCACTCCTAAAGCGCGCACCGAAGATGAACGCCCTTTTGGTCCCGCCGAATTAAAGATCTTCGAGCGTTACTTCCAATGCGAATACCGTTTCAGCGAGTTGTTTCATCTTCCGGCGGCAGTGCTCTCGCGCTTTCTCTTCAAGAGGCCGGTGAATGTGCTGACTTCCACCTTTGACCGGCTGGACCATGCCCTGGCGTTTATATTTCCCAAAGCAGGAATCTTCTACCGCACGGTTGCCATTTACGGCCACAAGCCCATGCCACTTTGAAAATGTTTTTCCGTAAACTCTTTTATCGGCATGATTTTAGAGTTTATGGAAATTCAAAGGCGCTGCATAAACAAAGTCCTATATGAAGAACAAGTTAAAGGCAGGAAGGCACCAAGCCAGCGAAGCTGGCGATCAGACACGTAGCCCACAGCGCAAGCTGTGGGCACCCAGAGAAGACAGCCCCAGAGCCCGCGAAGCGGGCGGCATAATTCTCTATCTTTCGCATTGCGTGCCGAATCCGCCCAATAAGGGTGAAAAGATCCGCGCGCACTACGAAGTTATGCAATTGGCGCGGAGCCACCGGCTGCATCTCTGTTGTTTTGCCCGCAACCAGGCAGAAGTTGCCGATGCCGAAAAGCTCAAAGACGTGTGTGCCTCCGTTTACGTAGAAGTGTTGCCACGGCTTGCCCTGCCCAAAGCTCTGGCCAGCTTTGCCTCTGGAAGTTGCCTGAATACCGCTTTTTACCGTAGCCCACGGATGCTGGAGCATATCGAACGGCTCGCCCGCGAAGTGCAATTTTCGGCTACCGTTGCTTATTCAGCAGTCATGGGGCCATTCGCGCCGCCCGGAGTGCCTTTGATCTTCGATAGCGTGGACGTCGATTCCGAAAAGTGGCTTCAATATGCAGCGGTCCGCCGGCCGTCGTTTCTTTATGCTTTGGAGGCCCGCCGGATGCGTGCTCTTGAAGTCCGCCTTGGCCGACAGGCGTGTTGCACTTTTCTTTCGACCAGCGCGGAGTTGGCCCTCTATCAAAGCTTTGCCACCGGGATCCATGCAAAGCGCATGGAGAATGGAGTCGACTTCGACTACTTCGCTCCTCAGCCGCCTCCCGCTCATCTTGCAGGACGGCAGGCTGCTGTCTTCATTGGCGCTATGGACTACTATCCCAACGTCGACGCCGCCTGCTGGTTTGCCAACGACGTATTCCCGCTGCTTCGCCGCGCAATGCCTGGCGCTGAATTCTGGATTGTAGGCCGCAACCCAACGAAAGCCGTCCGCAAATTGACCCGGATTCCCGGCATCACGGTTACAGGCGCGGTCCCCGACATCCGGCCCTATATCGCGGCTGCATCTTCTATCGTTGCGCCGCTACGCATTGCCCGAGGTATCCAAAACAAAGTGCTGGAGCCGCTAGCGATGGACAAGCCGGTCTTGGTCAGCGGGGCAGTGGCCCGCACCTTTGCGCCGGATATTCCTGCCGGAATCACTTCATGCGAATCGGCATCCGACTACGTTGAATCGATCGTCTCTCCGCCCGTTCACAGGTGCATTCGGGAATCTGCGATACGTCGTTTTTCGTGGAAATCAAACATCTCTGCCCTTGAAGAGGAACTGGAGAAGTTGGAACGGCTTAAAGCAAAACCACAGAAGGTGTGTCCCATGGTTTCAAATTAGTTTTAGGATGACTCTAAATCGTCCATGTCGTCCACTCTGTCCACTTCGTCCATGAAAAGGCGACACAGTAACTCTGGTTCTGTCTAAACACAAACAGGCTGGCTGCAGTGCAGTTGTGCGTCGTGATGGCTGGATCTTTGGAACATCGCTCGCCATTTGCGGTACATGAGGACCGACCAGAGGTGAGGGGAGCGGTCATAGTGGCCGGCTTGGTGCTGGTCCCAAATCTTCTTCAGCATCCTGGGGTTGAGAATTCCGTCATCGCGATTCACGATTTCTTCGTGAGCCATCTCTTTGAGTTCCCCGCGGAACCAACGGTTCAGGGGCACGGCGAACCCCTGTTTTCGCCGGTGCAAGACATCATGGGGCAGAATGTCTTCCATGGCCCGCTTCAAAATGAATTTACCGTTGCGTCCTTGCAGCTTGAATGATGAAGGCATGGAGGCAGCCAACTCCATGAGATGGTGATCGAGGAACGGCACCCGCACTTCCAATGAAACGGCCATGCTTGCCCGGTCGACTTTGGTGAGAATGTCGTCGGGCAAGTAAGTCTTGATGTCTACATATTGAATGCGCGTGAGCAGGTCGTCTGTGCCGGCATTGTCATAATGTTTTTGGAAGACGCTTAGGGAGTCATACCCCCTTACCTGCTCCAGAAAATCTCCGGTGAACAGTCCGGGTTTTTCATGGGGACGGAAGATGCTCACGGAGTTGAAATATCCCTCGAGGGGAGAGCGGGACAGGCTTTGAAAGGTCGCCTTACCGCGAAATACGCGTGGCGCCCAGGCAAGGGCGGGATAGAACCGCCCCAGTGGAGCAAAGACGGCGCTCCGTAAGAGCGGCGGGACAAAGCGGCGCATCTGGTTTTCGAACCGGTCGAAGTAGTAACGGCGATATCCTGCAAAGAGTTCATCGGAGCCGTCGCCGCCCAGGGCGACCGTGACCTTCTCGCGGGCGATGCTGGAAACATAGTAAGTGGGAATGGCGGATGAATCGGCAAATGGCTCATCGTAGTGCCAGGCCAGCTTGTCGACAATTTCGAGGGCCTGCGGGCGGATGGTACGCTCGTGATGCTGCGTCTGAAACTGGCCGGCGATCCTGCGCGCAAATGGCGCTTCGTTGAATTCCTCCTCCTCGAAGCCGATCGAGCAGGTCGTGACCGGAATCTCCTGCTGAATCTCGCGCATCATGGCAACTACCGAGGAAGAATCGACGCCGCCACTCAGGAATGCTCCAAGAGGCACATCGCTGATCATCTGGAGCCGGGTAGACTCATGAAGCTGGCAACGGAGTAGCTGTCGCCAATCATCTTCAGTTCGCTGCGAGTTGAGTTCGAACGAGAGGTCCCAATAGCAGCCTTCGCGCAGCCCATTTTGGGTCACTGCGACAAAATGGCCGGGCTGGACTTTGCGGACCTCACGATAGATGCTCTTGGGATTCGGAATGTAGCCAAAGCTGAAATAGTCGAAGAGGGCTTCTTCATCCATGCTGACCGATACGCCAGGGCCCTCCAGGATGGCTTTCAATTCCGATCCGAAGAGCAGGCGCTGGTTGTCCTGGTAGTAGAACAAGGGCTTTTCGCCCGCCCGGTCGCGGGCCAGGAGCAGCTTGCGATCTCTGGAATCCCAAAGAGCAATGGCAAACATCCCTCGCAGCCGGGAAAAGATATCTTCTCCACAGTCCTCGTAGAGATGAACAATGGCTTCGGTGTCGGAGCGGGTAGAGAAAACATGGCCCCGGGCCACAAGCTCCTGGCGCAACTCCGGATAGTTGTAGATTTCGCCATTGAGAAGCACCCAGATGCTGCCGTCTTCGTTAGAAATCGGCTGATGCCCGCCAGCCACGTCGATGATGCTCAGGCGGCGATGGCCCAGCCCAATTCCACGACCGGTAAAAACTCCATCGTCATCGGGCCCGCGATGACGCAAGGAGGCGTTCATGGCGTTGACTTCAGCGCGGGTGACTATTCGTTCCTGGTCGAACTCGAAGATGCCGCAGATTCCACACATTTCCGGGGTTCGGTAGTGCAAGCGCAGGGCCAAAAGCAGGGGTTAAAAGGCTTTTCTGGCCTTTTATTCAGGCGGCTCGTTCGGGAATGTTGCAAAAGTTTGCACATGAAAGGAGGTGAGCCGAGGGGCTCGCGGCTTGTCGGTCAGTTGAACAAGGTCGCCAGCGTCCAAATTGCATTGCGATTGCCCGAACCCGATGTAGCCAAGGCCCGAGAACTCGCAACGCGAAAGGGCATCGGATACCAGACCCTCCTCAAGATGCTGGTGCATGAAGGGCTTCGCCGCGAAGCGCGTCGAGCGTGAAGGCAAGGGACTCACCTGGCCGCATGTTTCGGTGAACACGCTCGTACCGACCGGCCGCATCGTTGTTCCTCCATCCTCACCCGTTTGGAAGTAAGCCAGTCCAGTGTTTGACGATGGACAGTATTTGTCCGTCACCCAAATGTTTTGTTTCCAGCGTCCGCTACGGCACAGTCACTATCACATCGTCAAACTGTATGTGCTGGTTGCTTACATCAAGTGCGATTGCGCCCTTGGCCAAAGCTGAGTCGGTGGCCCGGATGATCGTCGCTCCGTTGTAGATCACGGAAATCTGGGTACCTTTGAAGCTCAGTTTCAGGCTGTTGAAGACGTTGGGAGCGATCGAGACCGTCGCCTCTTGCAAATCGGTGAGTCCGCCGCTATCGATGTTCCATCCACCCGTGCGATAGAGGATGATTTTGCTGCTTCCGGGCAGGATCCAGGCTTCATAGGCCGCGCCTGTGCTGGTGTTGACTCTTCCACGGAGGCCACCCGGAAAGTTGCTGCTGCCAAAGACCATGAATTTTGCCTCGACGGTGTAATCCGTCCACGCGGGATTGCCGGCAAAGATTTGGGTGTGGCCGTTGCCGTTGTAGTCGGCAACATCGTTGGTTGCGGTCCAGTTGGTGAACAGGCCGAGAGGAGAGGCTGTCCATTGGCTTAGCGATGCAGTGTTGAAAGAGTCCTGAAAAAGGATGCCGGCCGGCGCCAAATAGCTATATCCGTTCGAGACCGTGGCATGAGTCCCATTGGTGTTGGTTGCCGTAATGTCGGCTGGCCCCGCAGTTCCGGCAGGGATGGTCACGGTCATCCGGCTCCCATCGGTCAGGCTGGAGACGAACGTGGCTTTTCTGTTTTGGATGGTAACTGTGGTCGTGGGCCCCAGGTTGCTCCCGTAGAGATCCATGCGAGAGCCTCCGGTTGTTGCTCCGCTGGTGGGACTGACGCGGCTGACCGTGGGTACCGGAAGAATGTTGAGGTTAACGCTAGCTGTAGCTGATTTCCCGCTATTGGTCCCAGTAATGGTTACATTGCCGGCGGCCACGGCAGTTACAAGCCCGCTATTGCTTACGGTGGCCAGCGCGGTGTTGCTGGACTTATAGATCGTGCCGGGGTTGCTGGTGACATCCTGTTTGGAGTTGTCGGACATGGTGGCTGTCAACGTAAGTTGCTGGGTTGCACCCGCGCTGTTCAAGGAGAAGCTAGCAGGAGCCAGCGACAAACTCACGATGACCGGCGGAGGCGGAGGCGGCGCCATGCTGACGGTAAAGCCATTCTTAAATCCTGGGACGGTCTGCCATTGGCCCTCGTTGAGGCCGGAGAAGACCAGAAGCTGGGTCGGAACAGGATTGGCATCGGGATCAGCGGCGCTGCCGGTAAAGGTGTAGGTTATCTTCGCGCCGTCATAGGTTGCGCGAGTGAGCACCGATTTGGTCCGCGCATAGGCATACTGCGCCAGGTCTTGCATGAAGACGTGATGAGTGCCCTGCTTGTTAAGCCATGCGGAGACGCCCTGGATCACCTGCTGCGAGGCGTTCTTCTTCAAGCCGCCGGGCAAGGATGCGTTGGCGGGCGGAGGCGGAAAATCAGGACTCACGGGAGCGGCTGCGCAAATGGAAAAAGAGTCATCATGCGCGTAGACCTCGACAGGAGCGAGGCTGGTGAAATGCCTCCATGAATACCATTCGAATTTGCCCTGGGCGAACCCCACGCCGTTGCCGGTGCCGTTACACCAGGTGAAATCAGGAGTGCCGCCAACTTTGCGGTCGATGGCGCGCGAACCGACCAGAAAGAATTTTTGTGCAGGCTGCCCCGCGCGGCTGCCCACGGTGAGATCATCGGCAAAGAAGAATGAATAGGACTCATCAGAAGGAGCATCGTTGTCAGCAGGCTTGGGCGGCAACTGGTAAATCCAGTAAGGACGCACCTGGAACCGCTCCTGCAGAAATGCCGGATCTGTGGCGCTAAAAGAGTATTGAAAGCCGGGACGCACGGTGCTTCCGATGTAGCGAAATCCCATGTCCCAAAAATCTTTCCCAAAATTATTGGAAATATCGTAAAAGTGGCCGAGCACCCATTTGGAGATACCCTCGGGAGGAAGAGGATCGGAAATTGGCGGCGTTGTCTTTCCTTCCCAATCCAGTATGGCTTTGATGCTGGCTTGCTCCTCAGCGTCGGTCAGTGGCCGGGCAGGCTGAGCACTCCAAAACAGGTCGCCAAAAGCGGAACTTTGAAAACTGTGGGGACTGAGTTGCAGCTTATGGGCCTTCATGTCGGCAATAAGTTGCGGTCGGCCCGGTTGTCCGGGTTGGATGAAGTTTAGATACGCGGAGCCCGTTACCTTCCATGGACCGCCAACTCCCCACGGCGAACCATCCGCCACCACATTGCCGGTGAGGGCCGGATCATACATCTCCTGCACGCGCGTCCACCAACTGGTGTCAACGTTGTGGTCCATGCGCAACGCCCATAAGCGAGGATAGCCGCGCAACGCAAATGGCTTGCGCGCCGCCCACACCAGGCTTCTCCAGAACAGATCGTCGATGCCCATCATGAAGCCGAAGCGGTCGGCCTGCAGATAGTCGAGAGTGCCGAAGTTCACGGCGCGTCCAGAGCCAAAGGTGGCGGCGACAATCAGCGGATCGTTGCCCAACTTGGCGATGACCGTGCCACTGGTGTTTTGCAAAATTTTGGCGGTGACCGGATTGAGCTTGCCGTTTTGATCAGCATGGAACGGATAGACAAAATCGCCAGGGTTATCCAAGGGAGATTTCCATTGCATGGCCGCGATGAAGTGAGTGTTCGCGCCTCCGGAGCCCAAAGCAGCAGGAACAGCGATGGAAGTGCCGGGTGTGCCATTCAGGAAGCCGCTCGCGCCAAAGATCTTGAGCAAGTGCTGCCCGGTATTGGCTGCCGGAGCCGAATCGAGATTCACAAACCCTGTGCCGCCTTGCACGGCATTCTGGATAGCAGTCTGCCATGCCGAAGAAAGGCCAAGACCGGAATGCGCAGCGATAATCAATTGGCGAGAGCCGAGATTGGCCGGCGGAGTGGTCGTGGCTACATTGATGATCTCGTAAGGGACCTGGAGATGCTCAAAATATCTTTCAACATAGCGCTGGTACTCACCCACGGGCATCCCTGTGTTGTAACCGGCCTTGTTCGACGAATTCACCAGAACGGCGACGGTCAAGTTGAAGGGTTGAGCGTGTACGAGGTTTGGGGCCATGCACAAACAAAGCAGCAACGTAACAACGATGATCTTGGTTCCAGGTTGGCGGTCCATTTCTTGGCCTTTCTTGCAGCACCACTCCAATTAAGTTGCGTTTTGTAGATTAGTGTTGATTTTTTTCATTTCGTTTCAAAAGATTTTATGTGCAAACATTTGCATATCGTGCAGGCCTATAATGCCTTCTTCGGATGCGGATACTCACTTTTACCAGCCTTTTTCCGAACCCGGCAGATCGCACCTTGGGAATCTTTATCTATCAGCGAACATTGCACGTGGCGCGCCATTCGGAAAACACAGTTTGCGTGGTGGCTCCGGTCCCTTACTTTCCTTCATGGCTTCCCCTGGCTAAGTGGAAACAGATGGGAAAAATTCCCAGAATGGAACAGATTGGCCCGTTGACGGTCTATCATCCTCGATATTTTCTGGTCCCAAAGGTCTCCATGTATTTTCATGGCTTGCTGATGTTTCTGGGCAGCTTTACTCTCTTGCGCAAGCTGCACCGCCAAATCGGCTTTGACTGCATCGACGCGCACTATGTTTACCCGGATGGCTTTGCCGCAATGCTGGCGGGAAAGTGCATGGGGCTTCCGGTGGTGGTTTCGGGACGCGGAAGCGATATCAACCTGCTGGCTGGTTTCCGGGGAATACGGCAGATGGTGCGTTGGACGTTGGGTCATGCCTCGCGCTGCATCACAGTTTCACGCGAGATCGCCAGTCGAATGCTTGCGCTGGGCGCACCGGAAAACAAGATCACGGTCATTGGCAACGGGGTTGACCCCACGCGCTTTCAAGCAATGGACCGCCACCAGGCCCGGCAGGCCCTGGGTTTGCCTCCGAGCGCCCCCATTATCGTGGCTGTCGGAGCGTTGGTTGCAGTCAAGAACCATCGCCTGTTGCTGGAAGCGGCCCGCGGAATTCTGGATCAACATCCCGATCTCAAGGTTTACGTAATCGGTGAAGGCATCCTGCGCACCCAGCTTGAAGAGTTCGCCCTGCGCGCCGGACTGGGAGGGTGTGTGCATTTCCCCGGCAAGTGCGACAACCAGGAGCTTCATCAATGGTATAGCGCCGCCAATGTGAGCTGCCTTCCAAGTTCCAGGGAAGGATGGCCCAATGTAGTCCTTGAATCGCTGGCGTGCGGCACTCCAGTGGTTGCGACTCGTGTGGGCGCTGTTCCTGAAATTCTTATCTCACCAGAATTGGGAATCATAGTCGAACCGGATGTGGGGGCCTTGCGAGATGGACTATGCCAGGCCCTTGGACGAAGCTGGGACCAGACCCGAATTTCTAATTACGCGCTCACGCGCACCTGGGATGACGTGGCCAATGAAGTAGAGAAAACTCTGCAAGCGGCGATCTTAGATGAGTCTTGAAAAGGTTCAGTACAGCAATTTCCCCGGCCTCTCTGAACGACCGAGCACCTTCTGGGAATTGCAGGCGCTGGCAGGCTACTTTAACCTAAGCCGCTGGCGAGTATCGCCATTGTTTCAACCTCAATCCAATCTGCGGCGGTCCGGTTTTGTTATTCCCGAATTCCTTAAGATCAAGGGATCTAGTTTGCATTTTCGACAGACAAGAAGTACCATTAACTTGTCAGCGTATGAACGGAGCGGCCATTGGTTGCGCGCTGATCCCGCCGGGAAACCGGTCTCCACCCAAGCGTGGATATACTCAAGAGGTCCGATTAAGTAAGTTTGAACGGCTCCCGTTAAAAGGAGCCGTTCCTATTTCGGAGCGGGCTTAATGGGCCGGTTATTCAGAACATTGAATAGGATAACGTAAAAACCAATGGGGGATTTCATGCGCGGCCGGTTCCCGTGGTTGACGTCGCGTGCGTAGGCGCTCTGGACATACAGATTGACGACTCCTTTTTTTGGGAGGCACGTGAGACGGTGAAAAAGATGTCGTATTCGATTCTGTTTCCATCACGGTCAATGAGCGCCACAGAGAAGAAATTGTCATGGCCGGTGTGAAAACATTTGCGTTGGCCTAGAGATTCGATGATGGCGGGGAGCTGCTTTGACAGCTCGTAGCGCGGAAAATCAAAAACCCGCGTCTCCCGGCCATCGGCGTAGAGCAGGGCCTTATCGACCGCTTCACCATCGACAGTGCCGCGCGTGAAGCAATGAAGCGAAAAAATAATGTCAACCGTGTAGATGCGCGCGGGCTTGTCGCCCTTCGCAGGCTGCTCATACCGACAGGTGCGGGGATGCAGGTGGCTTAGATCGTAGTATTCCCCGCCAAATTTAAAGGGCTTCCATTGCATTTGCCGCTTTTCGCTCTGTGGGTTCAATAAAACATTACCATTCCGCAAGTCCAGAAGCTTACAGAGGGTTACCGAAGTGCAGTCGATTCCTTATGTGGATTGGAGCCTGCTTGGCTCAGGGCTTGCAAAGCTGTTTCCAACGTCAATATGCGGGTGAATTGTTCGTCGTGGGGGAAATGGGCTTGCTGGGAACGTTGTAAAAATGATTTCAGGCCGTCACAATCG
>DASZFK010000238.1:0-2644 GCA_035939855.1 Candidatus Angelobacter sp. | reverse complement strand
TTTGAAGATGTCAGCGTGAACGATCTCATGGCCCAGCCGGAAATCTTGAAACGCTTTGTAGACCAGGGCGAGGCGCTCAAGGTGGCGGAAGACGGCAAATACAATTACGCCATCCCAAAATTCATTCCCGCAGATGCAGGCCCCTGAGCTCTCTTGCATCACCAACTCTTCTGAGCATCGTTTTTACACAACGCGTCTTCCCTGAACCAGCCGGATGACCAGCGCAATGAGCGCAAACACCAGCAGCAGATGGACCGCTCCACCAAAGGTGTAATTGTTGATCACTCCAAAAAACCACATCAACAGGAGAATGAGAAAAATGGCAAACATGGTTGTTCCTCCGTAGAATCAATCAGAATGCTTCCAGCACTACAAATCGAGCGGCATCAGTCGCGATTCCTGTCGCGGGGAAAGGCCACGGCCTGATTCATCCCCGCTTGAATTGTTCTTCTTCGCGGTTGGCTCGCCAGCGATTGAATCCCAGCAGGCTTGAGCCGCGCTCGCGTAAGCGTTGCGTGCCCTCGCTGATGCCGTCCAAGGTGCTGCGATATCCCCGGCTGATGGTGCCACGCAATTCTCTTCCGCTCATCGGTGTTAACAGCAGCGCGGCCGCGGCGCCAACGCCTACGCCGATCAGCAAGAATGCAAGCGCCGTACCAGTGCTTCGGCTGCTTGTTTCCTGCGCCTGTTGACTGTAGTCCCCGTGATGTTCGTGCTCGTTCATGGATTGCCCTCCTCAGAAGATTCTGGGCTCTGTGTTATCTGCTTCTAGCCTCGATGCGTTCAATGCTCCAGTACCCTGGAAACAGATAGCCCCCTGTTACTTAGAAAAGCCGGCGACCCGGGATGTTGTCCCGATGAGGCGCAGAAAGCGTTTTTATCGGGCTTTTATCGGACCCCGGGCTGCATGGTGAAGGAGGAATGAGGTAAAATTTTATGTTTGCCCCATTCCTGTTTTACCGATTCCTGCGAGAAGCAGGCAAAACTCACCGATAAGGTCAGTTTCTTCAAGGAGAAGATTTCAGCTCATGGCAATTCCAGCAACCCAGATGCGTCCGGGGATGATCATTAAGCACAACAACGACCTTCACTTGGTCTTCAGCGTGGAGCACCGTACTCCCGGCAACCTGCGGGCTTTCATTCAGGCCAAGCTGCGGAATGTCCGCACGGGCGCCATGTTTGAACACCGCTTCCGCTCCGGAGACGCGATTGAAAAGATCAATGTGGATGAAATCGCCATGGAGTTTCTCTACCAGGACGGCGATAACTACTACTTCATGAATACCGAGAACTACGAACAGATCCATCTCACCAAAGACGTTCTCGGCGATTCCGTGGAGTATCTGATTCCCAATCTGCAGATCAAGGTGGAGTTCTACGACGGCAAAGCTGTGGGCATTGAACTGCCTCAGACCGTGGAGATGACGGTCGTGGAAACCGAGCCGGGGCTCAAGTCGGCCACCGCCTCCAGCGTGACCAAGCCCGCTAAAATGGAGACCGGTCTGGTGGTGCAGGTCCCTCCCTTCATTAACGAGGGCGAGAAGATCCGCGTGGATACAGCCGAAGGGGCGTACCTGTCACGAGCCTAGACCCCATGCATGCCAGGCGCTACATTGTCCGAGGCCGGGTCCAGGGCGTGGGATTCCGCTGGTTTGTAGACTTTGAGGCCCGGCAGCTTGGACTGGCCGGCTGGGTTCGCAACCAGCCGGATGGCACCGTGGAGGTGCTGGCCATGGGAACCGAGCAGCAGCTTGCGGCTTTGCAGCAGAAATTGCAGAAAGGCCCGCGGGCAGCGCGGGTGGATACCGTTCTGGAATCACCGGCGGAACCGGTTGCCGGACTGACTACGTTTGGGATTGAGGGAGCATGGTAGAACCGATGGAATCCAGGAGCGCTGGGGATTGCGAGTCCCTGAAAAAGCTCATTCGCGAGGTGCCTGATTTCCCGAAAAAGGGCATCCTCTTTTATGACATAACCACCCTGCTGAAAGACAAGGTAGGTTTTGCCAGGCTCATTGACTCGCTTTCCGAACATTACCTCGATACACCCATTGACGTGGTGATGGGCATCGAGGCCCGTGGATTTATCTTTGGCCCGGCGCTGGCTTACCGCCTCAATGCCGGTTTTGTGCCCATCCGCAAGCCCGGCAAGCTGCCTGCGGAAACAGTGAAATGGAGCTATGAACTGGAATACGGCATCGACACCCTCGAGATCCACAAGGACGCGGTCCGTCCCGGCCAGCGCGTGATCATTGTCGACGATCTACTGGCTACCGGCGGCACCGCCAATGCCTGCCTCCAACTGGCCAAATCACTGGGAGCAAACATCGTAGGGCTGGGATTTGTGGTGGAGTTGGACTTCCTTAACGGACGCAAGAAGTTCGACGGGACAGAGGTCTTCTCGCTGCTGCACTATGACAAGTAGCCAGCCTGCGACCGTTCGTCGCGTGCTATTGGTCTTGTTATGCGGCTTTTACACTTGCCTGGGAAGGGCAGAAGATAAGTTGGAAGCCCGCTGGTTGGTCCACGCCGTCAAGGACTGAAGATTTTCGCTGTTGCACTCTGATAAGTAATGTGAGGGCATAGTCAAGATGAGAAAGAAGCGTATTGCATTAGCTGTTCAAACAGCGTTCTTTATTTTGGTA
>DASZFK010000237.1:0-4479 GCA_035939855.1 Candidatus Angelobacter sp. | reverse complement strand
TTCGGATACTCACGTCCTTTCTTTAGCTTTCTCAACCCATTCAGTAATGTGCCTCAGGCCAACAATCTTGGGATCGCCAACGCCAACCGCTCGCCCCAACTTGGAGGCACGCCTCTGATCGGCGGTTTCAATACAGAAATTGAATTCAGCGGCGACGGTGGTCCGTTCATCGTTCCGCAAACCAGCTTTCAATACACCGACACGCTTTCCTGGGTGCATGGCAGCCATAACTTCCGCTTTGGAGCCAACGTGATTCGCCGCGATGTTAACTTCTTTATTTCTGATTTTCGGGGCAAAGGATTTTTCAATATCGGGCCAGGCACCGGGGATTTCACGGGCTATGAAATATCGGAACTGCTGGCCGGCTTTATCGACAACTACTCGGTTTCCACGCCCAACACTGTAGACACCAGGAGTTGGGAGACCGGCTATTTCGCGCAGGACGACTGGAAGATTACCCGCCGTCTCACCCTCAACTTGGGCCTGCGCTATGATTTGTACACCAACCCTTACGAACTGAATAATCGTTGGTCGAACTTCGACATACCGACCGGCACCCTTCGCCGCGCAGGCGTCAATGGCAACTCCCGTAGCCTGGTCAATACCGACATGAACAACTTTGCTCCGCGCATCGGCTTTGCCTACGATGTCTTTGGTGAAGGCAAGACCGTGCTGCGCGGCGGCTACGGTATCTTCTACTTCCTCGATCGCGGGGGCGTTGGCAATCAATTGAGCGCCAATCCCGATTGGAGCGGCGTAACCACTCTGCTGGCTTCAACGGGAGCGCGCGTGACACTCTCAGGCCAGGGACCGGCTGGCAACAATAATAACCAGCTTGCCACTGCGGCTCTGCCTTTGCCCACGATTACGATCAACGATGCCAACCCCACGAATACTTCAGTGATTGCGATCTTCCCGAATAACCAGAACTCCTCCATCCAGGAGATCAATATGCAGGTTGGGCAGGAATTCGGACGTGATACAGCCCTCAACATAGCCTGGGTCGCCACCAAAGCCGATCACCTTATGACCTGGTTCAACTACACAAATCAGCAACTGGCTCCCAATGCCGCAGTCTTTCCCGGACGCGGCTTGAACGTCACTGCCGGGGGAGCGATTGGTAATTCGCACTACGGCGGCCTGCAGCTTCAATTGAATCGCCGCTTGAGCCACGGATTCCAGTACACTGCGTCCTACACGTGGTCCCACGCCACCGACGATTCCAACGGGGCTTTCAGCATTAACGGCAACAGTCCCATCTTTATTGACTCAGCCGGCAAGGTGCTGCTCGGACCCAACAAAGGCAATTCCGATACCGATCAGCGCCATGCGTTCACGCTTAGCTCCATCTACGAACTTCCGTGGGGACGAGGCAGGCAATGGGCAACAAATTGGTCGGGCCTGATGGACAACATATTTGGTGGATGGCAGTTCAATAACATCATCTCTATCGGTACCGGCACGCCCTTCGACATCACCATCAATGGAGTGCGGCCCGATATCCTTGGCAACGTCTCCACCGGATCGCTTCAGCTCGTGAATGGCCAGCGCCAGTGGGTCACGGTCAGTCCTAATGCGTTCGCCGCCCCACCCACAAATGGCAGCGGAAAATTCATTCGCCCAGGCACGCTCGGACGCAATCACTTCTACGGTCCCGGCTATGGGACGTGGGATGCCTCGCTGTTCAAGAAGTTCAGCATCGCTGAACGTGTGAAGATGGAGTTCCGCGCGGAAGGTTTCAACATCCTCAATCATCCGCAATACACGAACCCCAACACCGATCTGGGCGGGATCAACGGATTGGGATTGCCTTCCAACAGCAGCTTCGGTTTGATCAACAGCACGCGCCAGTTCTCCGAACGTCAAATTCAGTTCGCCTTCCGGTTTACGTTCTGAGGAGGGATGCCGAAGCGAGAATGCCGAACATAACGAGCGCGCGAGTAGAGTCTCGATTGGATGACGAATTCATTGTTTTGAACGAAACCAAAAGCGCAAACTGAGCGACATTGTTTTCCGGACTACGGTTTTGTGCAGAAGTAAATTCCGCTGATGATTGGATTGGTGAATTTGGCGGTGTGGTCGACGCGAAGGACCGAGCCATGGGCGGCCTGGACTATGGTCTCGACTTCGTTTTGCGGCAGCGAGAGCATCCGAATCGGATTTAGCTTCAGGCGTTCGTAGGTGAAGGTGTGGCTGAATCCCAGAGTCCGCAAGAGGCGGTATGCCCTGCGGCGCAATTGCAGCCGGTTGCGCCAAGGCAGATGCAGAGGCATTTGAAAAACGAGCAGCCCGCCGGGGGCCAGCACTCGAATCATGTCGGCAATCAAGCTGGCAACATGTTTGCCGTCCGGTTGATGTTGCAGGACCATCGAAGAATAGACGAGATCGGCGCATCCATCGCCAAAGGAGCTTAGATCGGCGGCCTGCCGGAAGTTGCAGGCTGGCGCGTGCAGGCGGGCCATCTCCAACATGCTGGCCGAAATATCCACCCCGTGACATTCCGGGAAATATCGGTTCAAAGCGCGGGTGAGGCGTCCCACGCCGCAGCCAAAGTCGATGGCATAGCGATGTTGCCTGGGAAGGTTGGCCTGCCTGGCTGCTTCCATAAGAGTCGCGACTTCGGCTTCACCGGTGCGCAGGAATTCTTCCAGGTCCCAGTTCCTGAAGCGTTTTGCAGGATGCGAGAGAATCGCCCACAGAGGATCGACTTTCGCCATTTCCTCCCAGTCGCGCCTATGGAGTGAAGTTTGCATGAATCAAGAAAAACTGGGATTCCTTATCTGCCGGCAATTACGGTGCGCTGGGAGGCGCTGCTGTTGAGCGCATTCAGGTCGGCCTCCACCATCATTTCCACCAATTGGCGGAAATTTACCTTGGGCTTCCAACCCAAAACGCGGCGCGCTTTGCCGGCATCACCGCACAGATAATCGACCTCGGCAGGCCGAACCAGCTTGGGATCGATTTCAACATACTTTTTCCAATCCAGTCCCACATAGGAGAAAGCCACGTCCAGAAGTTCGTTGATACTATGGGTTTCACCGGTTGCGATCACAAAATCGTCGGGCGTGGGCTGCTGCAGCATCAGCCACATGGCCCAGATATAGTCGCCCGCATAACCCCAGTCTCTCTGCGCATCAAGGTTCCCCATTTTCAGCCGGTCAGCCAGGCCGAGTTTGATGCGGGCCGCATGTTGCGTGACTTTGCGGGTCACAAATTCAGCTCCACGCCGGGGAGACTCGTGATTGAAGCAAATCGATGAGCAGGCAAACAATCCATAGCTCTCGCGGTAGTTCACGGTGATGTGATGGCCAAACACCTTGGCTACGCCATAAGGGCTGCGAGGATGAAAGGGCGTTTTTTCCGTTTGCGGCTTTTCTTTCACCTTGCCGAACATCTCGGAACTGGAGGCCTGAAGATATTTGGCATTAGGGCAGTGCTTGCGGATCGCTTCCACCATCCGTAAGACTCCCAGTCCGGTCACATCGGCGGTAAGGACGGGTTGGTTCCACGATACTGGAACAAAACTCTGGGCGGCCAGGTTGTAGACTTCATCCGGCTGGATTTCTTTGATGGCTGCATCTAACGAGCCCTGGTCGGTAAGATCGCCTTCAACAAACTTGATCCGGTCAACGATGGATTCAATGCGGTCATATTTTTCCAGGCTGCTCCGTCGCACCAATCCATAAACTTCATAGCCCTTTTCGAGCAAAAAGTCGGCCATGTAAGAGCCGTCTTGCCCGGTAATTCCTGTGATGAGTACACGCATATTCGACTAATTTCCCTGCCCACGCCAGGTGAAACGAAAATGTGAGGATAATCTGTACCTTCAATGATATACCGAGAGCGTGCTTTTCCGCTCATGTAGGCAACCAAACCATTTTTTACGACCGCCAGAGTATGCAGAAACCGCAGAGGAGAGATTGGTCGTTTATGTTTCTTTAAGACCACCCGATCTCATTTTGGAACGGATTGTCAAGAATATTACCAATCCGGATACTTGGCCCGGATTTTCTCGTAGAGCGGCGAAGTGCTCTTATGTTTCTTGTGGTAGGAGAGCACTTGGCGTTCGCGGGCGTTGGGATAATGTTCGCCGCTCGCTCCTCTGTGGCCTGCAGGAAGCGCTTGTTCTACCTCGCTGAGGTTTTGAATCCGCCTGCGGGCTAGCGCGATCTGCTGTCCCTTGGGTGCAACCTTGGCCAGGATGTGTTCCTTGCTGCGCTTGAGGGTTGATGCGTCCGCGGTAAACGTCTTCTGCTGGCCTTGAAAGTTTACATACTGAATATTGATCGGCCGCGAAGGCCCTGTAGAGTGTTGCTGTTGCTGCGGGGCTTGCGCAGATGGTCCTTGCGCAGATGGTCCTTGCGAACTTTGTTGCCAGGTTTGCGTAAATGTTCCTTGTGAGCTTTGCTGGCTGGTTGCCGTGGGAGCATCGCTGCGTCCCTGCGCAAACATAAAATACGTGCACAATGGATTGAGGCA
>DASZFK010000236.1:0-4156 GCA_035939855.1 Candidatus Angelobacter sp. | reverse complement strand
TTCGTCGCCTCCGGATTCTACGATTTGGCAACCCCCTACTTCGCGACGCACTACACACTGAACCATATAGGTCTCAATGAGGCCGAGCACCAGCGCATCAGCCTTGGATATTACCCCGCAGGGCACATGATGTACATTCAGGATGAATCGCTCTCCACCTTGCGGAAAGACATTACTGCATTCATCAATAGTGCCTTGAGGTGAACAACCTATCGAGGCTGGCCTGGAGAATCGATCACGCTGCGGTTTGGGGTTCCAATTCCACTTCGATTCCGCCGGTCCATTTTGCCGCAAGGTTATAAACGAATGCTCCAAGAGCCCCAAAGATGAATCCAGCAGCGGCATAGCAAATAGGAATGATCACCATCATGATCACTCCAGCGGCTGCTCCTATTTGGCCGGCTTGGCCAAACGGATTGTTTGCATTCATGGCCGAAAAAACGCCCATCGAGATGAACAGCAGAATGAATGGGACAACCACCAAAGACAGGCACCCATAAACGACCGCGGCAGTCAGCGCCACAGAAATCACATTGACGGATTTGATCTTTCGCATTATGGACCTCCTCGAAACGTAGTTATTGGGATTTGCCTGATCGTTTCACAGATTGCGCATTTATGCGATAGAAATCTTCATCCTCGTCCAAACGGATCATCTAATGACGGGCTCTGCGGCGTGAACAACTCGGCGCCTTTTTCAGTGATGTGCATGTCGTCTTCCAGGCGGATACCGAATTCTCCACGAATATAAATACCCGGTTCATCGCTAAAGGTCATATTCGCGGCTATTGGCAGGGTGTTGCCACGCACCAGGTACGGCCACTCATGGCCGTCCATGCCGATGCCGTGTCCAACACGATGGGTGAAATGTTTGTAGTCAGGGCCATAACCGGCGTCAGTAATCACCTTACGTGCGGCAGCATCCACCTCTTGACACTGGACGCCTGGCCGAGCGGCGGCCAGGGCTGCCTGTTGGGCGCGATGGACGATATCAAAAACGTTTCTCATCTTGTCTTTGTTTTGTTGGGAAGGCTTGCCTAAGACAAATGTCCGGCTGATATCGGACTCGTAACCTTCGACAGTGCAGCCGCCATCAATCAACAAAATAGTGCCTTCACGAACCACTTGCGGCTTGACCGAACCATGCGGCAGCGCGGAATTTTCGCCAACCTGCACACCGGCGCTGCCACGAAAACCTAGTTGAGAGTGAGCGGCCTCTACGAGATTGGCAAAATCATGTTGTGTCATTCCCTCTTTCAAGGAACGATACGCAGCTTCATACGCCGCGAGGGTGACTTGGTTCGCCAGAGTCATGATCTGCAGTTCATGACTGCTTTTGATCATGCGGCAACCGGCAGTGACCGGAGTAGCGCTCACAGCCTTCAAGGCAGGAGCGACTTTTCCGATTCCGTCGGAGAAGACAAAACGCACCGTCTCTTCGATACCGACTGTGCCGCTTGCGATCCCACGGTCTCTAAGTCCCTCCGCTACACGCTGGTATGGACTCTCGTCTTCTTGCCAGAGGCGAAGCTCGGGATTCGTCCCGCCCGGACCGCTTGCGATCTGTTCTTTGGCACGATCCTCTTCAAAAGCCGGGCAAACGTAAAAAGGCGCTCCTTTGACCGGCAGGATCATGGCAAACAGCCGCTCGCTCATGAACCAACGAATATTGGAGAAGTAAACCAGCGAGGTGCCGCCGGTGAGCACGATCGCATCCAGCTTGTTCTCCGCCATCAATTGCCGCGCCTTCTCCTGCCGCTGCTCACGCTCCGCAGTCGTGATTGGCGTGGCCTCTGAACGCCGCGACTTCAGCTTGGAGATCGGCTCAGGCAACTTTCCTTTGGGTTGATCGTTATCCAGAGCAGCCAATCCATTGACCGGGTGGGCCAATGCCAGCGTCGTTATCGCTCCTGCATTGTGAAGAAAATTGCGACGAGAGAATTCCATTAAGTCGGTGCTCCTTGGCTGGCTAGAATATCATTTGTGATTCCTACCGATATGAATTCAAAGAGTCTAAAATTGCCGTCTCTCGTTGGACTCGGCGTCGCTATGGGCGGCACTGCTCTTCTTGCCAGCCCCGCGTCAAGAATCGTAGGCGATCCGGCGAAGCTCACAACCCAAGTCTTATACCAGTTGATATTGTGGGCGCTCTTGGGCCTGGTCATACTCATCGTGATCTTTTGGGAGCGACGGTCTCTCAGTTCCATCGGGTTGATTCGCTGGCGTTGGTCTTCGTTGACTTGGGGACTCGGATGCGCAGCCTTCATCATTTCAGTTAACACGGTGATTGTTCCCTTCCTGACAAAGCTCGGTATAGTCGATCTTTCCAAAGGTTTCGCAGTAGTCTTCTCCTGGCCGCTTTGGTTCCGGATACTGGCCGTCGTGACCGCCGGCACAGTGGAGGAATCGCTGTTCCGAGGTTATGCTATTGAACGCCTCGGACTTCTAACTGGCAGCTACGGCTGGGCTGCCGGAATTTCGCTCGCGGTTTTTGGAATCGTTCACCTCCCATTTTGGGGTCCGGGAATTCTCTTCAATGCACTTTTCGGCGGGGCAGCCTCTACCCTGCTCTACATTTGGCGGCGTGATCTTGCGGCCTGCATTATCGCGCACGTGACGGTCGATGCGATTGCATTGATTGTCGATCCAGCGTTGCACCGTTAAATCAAGCCAAAATTTCGGGCTGAAAAATGGAAGTGTTGGAAACAATAGGCTTATCGTTTTCCTGATCGCAATTTACGCCAACCTGACCCTCCTTTTTGCCGACCTGAGCCTCGTTTTTGCCAACCTGAGGGTCATTATTGCCGACCTGAGGCGCTGGGTTGCCAACCTGATCTGAAGTTGGCTGTTGGCGAGGCGAGCGTTTCGAAGACAGTGTGGGAAGATAGGATTCCCAACTCTCAACGAAGTGCTGGAAGTTGAACCCTTTGCAGTTGTGGCCATCAATAAGCTGGCTGGCGCTACGCTTGATGGGGAAATCCTGCAGGATGATACGCAAGCCGTTGGGTGTGAGCTTTTTCCAGGGCCGCTCTTGGAGCGCATTCAGGTACTCGAGGAGAGGAGCGGAGTGGATTTTGGGCGGATCATTGTTCAGCGAAAAGAAGCTACGAATATCGGTGAGCAATTGAAGGCCGACCGATGGAGGCTGGGCAAGAGAGGCGGCCGCTATCCTGGCGAGAGCCACCTGGAGCTTTCTCGGCCACTTGCCACCAGCGATGGTGGCAATAACGCTCAGAGGAACGATTGATTCGCGATAGGGAATGGTCGAGCCGGGCACGGGAGAGTGATGAAACTTCCAAGCAGTCGCACGAAGCAAGTCATGATTTTCCTCGGCCCACACACGAAAGAATTTGCGGAAGGCGAGGGCTTCATCAAAAACACCGTCTCTCCACAATGGAAAGACCCGTTCTTTGCCCCTCAAACGCCGGAGGAGGATGGGGATGCAGCGATCGGCGAGCGGGGCGGGGAGGCGCTGGCTTCCTGCAAAGGCTTTAGGGCAAAAGACGGGGAAATCGGAGTAGTCATTATCGGCGTTGAAGGAATAGTAACGTCCCTCGGTGGCGCCGGCGTCGAGGAAGCCGACGATAGAATGACTGCCGGAGGCACGAAAGAGGGTATCCCAGTTATCGAGGAGCAGCGTGGGCTGACAAGAGGCGATGCGGGTGATCAAGCGGCTGGGGCTGGCGCCGACGGGCATCCAAGACTTGTTACAGAGCAGTTCCAATAATCGCAGACAAACCGTTTTGCCCGACTGCTTTTCGGGAGAATAGATCTCGAGATATGGGGTCACCGGGAAGGCGCGGTAGCAATAGGTGTGGACGATCCACAAGGAGAGAATGGTGCGCTGCTGGGTGGAGCAGGCGAGAAATTCGCAGAGCATGGAGTCGATATGATCGAGACCGTCTCCGATTGAAAGTTGATCAGGAGCATCGAGGTCTTGGGTTTCAGTCGAGTTATTCATAAGCGCATGATCTTATTGGAAAAATGTTCTGTCAATAGGTATATGTACTTTGTTTTCAATAAGATATGTTTTAATTAGTAGTATCATTAAATGATTTTTATTTAGAAGTATTACTGTGGCTCTAAAACAAACCATAGTGATACTACTCGGTGAAATCGAAGGCAAAATTGCCATAATTGCCAAAATTGCCAAAAT
>DASZFK010000235.1:0-3300 GCA_035939855.1 Candidatus Angelobacter sp. | reverse complement strand
CAGGCCTGGTCTCACAGCGGCATGTCGAAGATGTTGCGTCCCTACCAGGCGCAAAATATCATCGGTGATTTTCAGACGAACAATGAATTCTACGCGGGCGACGAGTTCGAGTATCGCAACGGAAAGCTTGAGGTCTTGCGCAGTAAGAACCGCAGTCCATTTGCGCGCATGGTGGTTCGGAGCCGCCGCCATTTTTTTGACATCAGGCAGTCTGACGGCCAATGGCACTCGTATCCCGTCGACTACACCATCGGATCCAAGTTCCAGCAAGCATATGCGACCAAACTGCCCAACGGCGAGATCCATGTCTTCCCGGTCCAGTACAACTGCATGTACAAGCGATGGGTCAATTTCTGGCAGGTTATTGATTCGCCCGGAAGCGAGCGATCCGATCTTCGTTCCTGGGAAAAACTCGATAGCTCAACCAGCTATCAAGCGATTTGCGCCGTCTGCCACAGCAGTCAGTTACGGAACATCAAGGGCGGAGGATTTGAGCCGCAGAACGTAGAGTTTCAAGAGCCAGGAATTAATTGCGAAGCTTGTCATGGGCCGTCGGCTCAGCACATCGCCGAAGTAGCCCAAAGAGAGTTTTATCTATCAACAAATCCGCTTGATCCCCCGGTTAATTTTCACCAGGTCGGCACCCGCGATTTTGTTGAAATTTGTTCACAATGCCACATGCAGTCCGCACTTCGCATTCCAGGACCGCACGGCGAACTGAATTATTCTGCCAGTGGCAATTTCTTTATGCATAGTCAGCGCATCCCTTTTGGTGAGTTCTCGCGCAAAGGCTTCTACAAGGACGGCAGATTCCGCCAGACCACTTTCATTGTCGAAGCGTTAGAGCGTTCCCAGTGTTTCAAGAAAGGGGAGGTGAGTTGCGGCAACTGCCATGATCCGCATGGCCATGGTTCGCACGGCGACGAGTCAAGCTCTAATCCCACTTCATTAAGATTCCCAGACAGGCCAGATCGGGCGTGTATAGATTGCCATCAGCAATTCCAGGATGTAGCCAGACTGGCGGCCCACACCCATCACCGCGCCGACTCCGAAGGCAGCCGCTGCATTTCCTGTCATATGCCTCGCATCATGGATGCATTGCTGTTCCGCGCGCGAACCCACCAGATCGACGATATTCCGGATGCTGACATGACCCTGCGCTTTGGGCAGGAAGAAAGCCCCAATGCCTGCTTGCTGTGTCATGCGGAGAAGAGTCCGCAATGGGTAAAACAGGAGTTGGTGGCTTGGGTAAAGGCTTCCAAACGATAGGTATGAATGCTCTCGTATTCATGCGGCGCGGACGTCGGCATTTTAGTTTTTATTTCGGTGCGGTTCTTGTTTTCATTCTCACGACCCGAGGTCAGGAAGGCCCAGTCGCTTCAGCCTCACAGGTAAATCGCGCGAGCAATGGATACGTTGGATCGAAGGCCTGCGCGCAATGTCATCAATCCATCTACGACTCTTATTCGAAAACTGACATGGGTCGCTCCATGTCCACCATCACCCCGTCTCTGATGGGAAGGATTTCAACATCAGCCTCATTGTTCGATCCTCGCTCCCAACGTCATTTTGAAACTACTGTTCGCAACAACGATCTCTTCCAGGCAGAATTTGCGACTGCGCCCGATGGAAAAGAAAGTTTCCGCGATACGCACAAAGTGGAATGGATCATCGGCTCTGGGGCAAATGGCTTTGGCGGGATCGTGAGGCGGGGAAATTATCTCTTTGAGGCTCCGCTTTCGTTCTACGCCACGACCAACGGTTGGGCTCTGTCACCAGGATATGAATTCGTCGATTATGGCTTCAGTCGTCCGGTTCTACCGGGTTGCATCGTATGCCACAGTGGCAGGCCGCAGGCAGTCGCAGACGGGAACGGACTTTTTCGTGATCCCCCGTTTGAGGAACTGGCGATCGGTTGCGAGAACTGCCATGGGCCCGGGGAAACGCACATTGTGGAGATGCAACTTGACCCCTCACAAGGAGCCGGACATTCCATCGTGAATCCGGCAAGACTCACGCCCTGGCTCGCCGATAACATTTGCATGTCATGCCATCAGGCCGGCGACGCGCGAATTTTAAAACCCGGCAAAGACTTCAATCAGTTTCGTCCTGGATCAGCATTGGATGACACGCTAAGCATCTTCATGGTTCCTCTTCGCCGCGAATCCACTCCGCGGGATGATCTGCTGCAGCATTACCTGTCGATGTTGCTGAGCAAATGTTATCGGGGAAGCAGCGGCCGTCTGGCTTGTATCGGCTGTCATGATCCGCACGTGGAGCCGTCAGCACAGGAGGCGCCTGCCTATTTCCGCCAGAAGTGTCTGGCATGTCATACCGAGAAGAGTTGTGCTTTGCCTCTCGCCATTCGTCACCACAAGGTTCCGGCCGACGACTGCGCCGGATGTCACATGCCAAAGCGTGACGTAAAGGTCATCTCCCATTCAGTTCTCACCAACCATCGCATCGTAGCTCAAGCTGAGGAGCAATTTCCCGACGCGGCTTTTCAGATGACCACACCATCACTCCCAGATTTGGTCCATCTCAATGCCGTGCCAGGGCGGGGCGACTCAACGTTGGATCCGCTCACGCTGCTGCAAGCGTACGGTCAGATCATCCTGTCACATCCTGAGTATCGCGAACGTTATTGGGCCTTGGGAGGGAAACTGCAGACGGTTGAACCCGACAACGTCTTTGTGCTCGAGGCGCTGGCCGATGCTGCGCTGCAACAAAAAAACCCGGAAGGACTGGCGGCGGCTATCCGCTATCTCGATCGCGCCACGCATCGGGAAAACAAGAATCCGGAAGACTTTGAGCAATTGGCCAACCTGCTCATCGCAACTGGGCGCGTGCAGGAAGCTATTGCCAGGTTGCAACGCGGCATCAACCTGATTCCCTATGACGCAGAACTCTACCGCTTGCTGGGGAAAAGTTATCTCTCGCACAATCAAACTGCCGAAGCGCTCGCGACCCTAAAAACTGGCGCTGAGATTTTTCCCGGAGATGAAGTGATTCGGAAACTCTTGAAAGAGTGCGAATCCACGAAAACGAGTGCTCCAGCGCCGTAATCCTTTTAGGTTGTCATCGCGAGCGGAGCGAGGGATCCGCAGTTCTCAGGAAGTAACGGACGAAGTTTCTCTGCGAGAAGCTGCAGCCACGGGCTCGTTTCGGGGAAAGCCCATGGCGGCCGAGATTTCTGCGGCGGCCTTAATAACCGCCTGCGCGATGGTTGCGACCTGGCTGGGAGCAACTCTCGTCACCGGGCCGGAGACGCTTATGGCGGCTATTGCATGCTGCCCCGCA
>DASZFK010000234.1:0-3281 GCA_035939855.1 Candidatus Angelobacter sp. | reverse complement strand
ACTTCTTCATGATCTTGCTGATGTCGTCGAAACGCTCGTAAAGGAAATTCTGCTTGTGGTGGTGGGCCATCCACTGCGCCATGATGGCGCCGCCACGGCTTACGATGCCGGTAATCCGCTTGGAAACCAGCGGCAGGTATTGCACCAGCACTCCGGCATGGATCGTCATGTAGTCCACGCCTTGCTGCGCCTGCTCTTCGATGACCTCGAGCATCAGGTCGGCGCTCAGGTCTTCAATGCGCTTCACTCGCGACACGGCTTCATAGATCGGGACTGTGCCGATTGGTACGGGCGAGTGGCGCAGGATCGCCTCGCGGATCTCGTGGATTCCCCCGCCGGTCGAGAGGTCCATCACCGTGTCCGCCCCGAAATGCACGGCGGTATGCAATTTGCGCAGCTCCTCATCGACATCCGAGGTGATGGCCGAGTTGCCGATATTGGCGTTGATTTTGCACAGCGAGGCCACACCAATGCACATCGGCTCCAGCTCAGGATGGTTGATGTTGGCAGGAATGATCATGCGCCCTATCGCTACTTCATCGCGCACGCTTTCGGGCGATAGCTTTTCCCGCTCAGCGACGTACAGCATCTCTTCTGTAATCAATCCCTTGCGGGCATAATGCATTTGCGAAAAATTGTCATCGGCAGTAGCCGTCGCCTGGGCACGACGCCGGGCGATCCACTCTTCACGCACTTTGGGTCTCGAACCATTTCCATTGCCATTACTTGCGGTCATGACTTATCACCTTATACCGAGAGGAAACCTTTCATTATACGCGTCTCCAAGCAGCATAAAATCCAGGCTGATTACATTAAAAATATCTAATAACCCTTGACCATCCACTTAAATGTGGATAACCTTTGTGAGTTCGAAATGGAGTAACATAAAGCCATGAACCCTAAATACGCTCGTTTCGGAATTGCCACTGCCATCATTGTCCTTACTTTAGGAGCTTTGGCCTACGTTGGGATTCAGGATAGCAAGAGCTATTACGTCACGATCAAAGAATTACGCTTGATGGGCAACGATGTTTATAAAAAGCATCTGCGCGTGGGCGGGAATGTGCAGCCCGGAACCATCCACGCAAACGGGACACATGCGGATTTTGTGCTGGTGGAAAACGATCAGGTACTAAACGTGAGCTATAAAGGTGCTGAGCCGCCACCAGATACTTTCAAAGACAACGCCCAGGCCCTGGTGCGGGGCGAGTTCGGCAAGGATGGCGTCTTTCACGCTGTCGAAATCCAGGCGAAATGCGCTTCCAAGTATGCTCCCCAGCAGCAACAGACCGGCGCCACGGCTTCGGCCGGCCAGGCAGGCCCAGCCACAACACAAGCACAACCCAAGGGATACTGAGGTCACCGCTGATCGCCACGGCCCCGCCCGTCCAGGTTGAGAACGTCTCTAAGATTTACGGCCGCACGGCTGCGCTTCGAGATGTATCACTGGAATTGGAACATGGCCGCTTCTATGTTCTGCGCGGAGAAAACGGCGCCGGCAAATCGACTTTGTTGAGGATGGTGGCTGGCCTCAGCCAACCTACCCAGGGCCAGGTTCGCATTTTTGGCCTAAAGACCAGCGAGGCGCACGCTCATCTTGGTTACATGGCCCATGCGCCTCTGGTCTACGATGAGTTTTCCGGTATGGAGAACCTGCGCTTCTTCGCAAAGCTCTACGGAATTGATTCCGATGAACCCTTGGCCGAGGCGCTCAGACGCGTCGGCCTCGACCCGCAACTCACCCGCAGGGCAGGGCAATACTCCCAGGGAATGCGCCAGCGTTTGTCTTTAGCGCGGTCGATTTTTCATTCGCCTAAGCTGCTATTGCTCGATGAACCTTTCTCTAACGTCGATCCAGAATCCGCCAATCAGATATCCAAATTGTTGGCCGACATGCGCACCTCGGGCACGACGATTCTCCTGATCACCCATCAATTGGGATTGCTGGCTGACATAGCCGATGAGTTCCTGTTTCTCTCCGGTGGAGAGCTTGTGAGCCGCAGCGTGGCGCCCAGGGTGACCGCGTGAACTCCGTGGTAGCACTGACATGGGCCAACGTTGTAAAAGATGTGCGGCTGGAATGGCGGTCGCGCGATGTCTTCAACTCCATGCTGTTTTTTGCGCTGCTGGTGGTGGTGATCTTCAGCTTTGCCTTTGATCCCACGCTGGAGGAGTCTCGCGAGATTGCCGGCGGCCTCATCTGGGTGGCATTTTTATTCTCCACCGTAATGGCGTTGAACCAGTCTTGGGCCCGCGAACTTCGCAATGGCGTGCTGGACGCCTACCGGGTATCGCCCGCACCTCCCGAGGCATTGTTCTTCGGCAAATGCGTAGGTAATTTTATCTTTGTCACGGTGCTGGAATGCCTTATGGCCCCGCTTTTCATGGTGTTTTACAATCTCACCTTTGCCGGGCCAGCATGGCAGATCGTGGTCGTTCTTGTTCTGGGAACCTGGGCGCTGGTAATCAACGGAACCTTTTTTGCTGTCATGTCGATACGTACCCGGAACCGGGAGTTGATGCTCCCTCTGCTGCTGTTACCGATTTCAATCCCCGCTGTTATGAGCATGGTGCAATCAACAAGAGCAATCTTGACCGGAACCTCTCCCGGCGGCCACATACAATTCCTGGCAGGTTATTGCATTGTATTTACCACCGCCTGCTACGTGCTTTTTGAAACGGTATTGAATGCGGAATGACGAGGTTCTTTATCTGTTTCATTGTGCGTCTGTGCGATTGACCATCGCACATAAGGCAGGTTGAAATGAAGCCGCTTTGGACCTCGGAACCGGCGCTGTTTTTAGCAGTATACTGTGCTATTACTTCAGCTTGGTTTCCACACTTTTTGAAAACGGTGTTTAACGCGAAATGAAAAAATCTTTCATCTTCTTCGCTGCAATCACGTTGGTTCTGCTCTCCTATGGCACTTACCAGGGGCTCGTAGTCGCTCCCAGGGAAGAAACCATGGGTGACGCCCAACGTATCTTCTACTACCACGTGCCCTCAGCCACGGCTGCCTATACGCTCTTCTTCGTTAATTTTGTAGCGTCGATTATCTTTCTGTGGAAGCGCTCTGTGCGGGCCGATGCCTGGGCGCTGGCGGCTGCGGAGGTCGGCGTAGTCTTCGCCACCGCAACACTGACATTAGGGATGATATGGGCCCGTTATGCCTGGGGCCATTGGTGGGCGTGGGACATGCGCCTCACTACCTTTCTCATTCTGTGGTTGCTTTACGTCAGCTACTTAGTGCTACGCCGATCGTCAGAGGCGGGATCGACTTC
>DASZFK010000233.1:0-3483 GCA_035939855.1 Candidatus Angelobacter sp. | reverse complement strand
ACAACAACTCCCTCGGCATGGTGCGGCAGTGGCAGGAAATTTTCTATCAACGCAATTATTCCCACGTGGATATGGAGTGGACCCCGGATTTCATCAAGCTTGCAGAAGCGTACGGCGCTGTTGGTCTCAGGGTTACGCTCCCTGCCGAGTTGACAGCCACGTTGGAAAAAGGTTTGGCAACTCCAGGAGTTGTAGTCATGGACGTGATGGTGGAACAGGAAGAAAACGTTTACCCAATGATTCCTCCCGGCGCTGGCCTCACAGAGATGGTGCTGGGATGAGACACACACTTTCGATCTTAGTGGAAAACCGTTACGGCGAACTGGCCCGCATCGTGGGCCTCTTCAGCGCTCGCGGTTACAACATCGAGAGCCTGACCGTTGCCGAGACGCTCGATCCGTCAATTTCATGCGTAACCATGGTGACCTCAGGCGATGATCGCACCGTAGAACAGATCGTGAAGCAGGTCAACAAACTAGTGCGCGTTGTAAAAGTCACCGATCTGACAGGCGTTTCCCATTTTGAAAGAGAGATGGTTCTGATCAACGTGAAAGCAGGAGACCAGGTTGCATTCCAGAGGGTCCTGCAACTGGTCTCGCAAAACCAGATGCGGGTCGCCGAGGTCATGGACGACGGCTTGATCATCGAAGCCACCGGCAAATGGGAAGACATGAATGACCTTGTACGCGAACTAAAGCCCTTTGGTATCCGGGGCATAGTCCGTACGGGCGCCGTCGCACTCTCGAAAGAATCGGGAGAAACGGTTGGTGTGTAGGAGGAACAATGAATATCTACTACGACAAAGACTCTCATCCGCAATTCCTAAAGAGAAAGAAGATCGCCATCATCGGCTACGGCAGCCAGGGCCATGCCCACGCCAATAACCTGCGCGACTCCGGTCACGACGTGGTTGTTGGGCTACGCCAGGAGAGCTCCTCATGCGCGAAAGCCAAGGCCGCCGGTCTCAAGGTAACCAGCACCGCGGAGGCCGCTTCCGCGGCTGACATCGTAATGATGCTGGTGCCTGATGAGCTTGCGCCGGATGCTTATCGCAAGGAGATTGCTCCACATCTCCGCCCAGGAACATATCTGTCATTTGCCCATGGCTTCTCGATCCATTTTGGGAAAATCATTCCTCCTAAAGAAGTCAATGTATTCATGGTCGCGCCCAAGTCTCCCGGACACCTGTTGCGGTTCGAGTACCAGCAAGGGCGCGGCGTGCCATGTCTATTGGCGGTCCATCAGGATCCGTCTGGAGACACCCGCGAGACCGCGCTGGCGTATGCATCGGCGCTCGGTGGCGGACGAGCCGGCATTCTCGAAACGACTTTTAAAGAAGAAACCGAAACCGATCTTTTCGGTGAGCAGGCCGTGCTCTGCGGAGGTCTCACTGGCCTCATTCAAGCCGGCTTCGAGACCTTGGTGGAAGCAGGTTACTCGCCCGAGATGGCCTACTTCGAATGCCTTCATGAGATGAAGCTGATCGTCGATCTGGTTTATGAAGGTGGCATCGGAAACATGCGTTACTCCGTTTCCAACACTGCCGAGTATGGTGACCTGACGCGGGGTCCACGGGTCATTAACCAATGCGTGCGATCAGAAATGAAAAAGCTGCTGGCGGACATACAATCAGGCAACTTTGCCGACGAATGGATGGCGGAATGTGCCGCAGGCAAACCACGCTTTAAGCAACTTGAAACTGAGGGACTACAACATTCCATCGAGGTCGTCGGCGCAAAGCTGCGCGGCATGATGCCGTGGTTGAAAGAACGACGACTGGTGGATAAGGCTCACAACTGAAAGGAAACAGAAATGGCGTTCAAGAATATGCAATTGATGAAAACAGCGCGAGAAGAGCGCGCAGACTTCCGAGATCTTGGCGTAAACGGACGGATCGTGGTTGTGCGCACGGAAATCAAGCAGGGAACCTTTACCGAGAGACATCGTCATGAATCGGAATGCGTAGTGATGGTGCTGGAAGGAGCGTTGCGCTTCCATCTATCCAATCGGGTCGTCACGCTTGCAGCCAATGAAATGCTGCGCCTTGCTCCGGGTGACGAGCATCTTTCCGAAGCGCTCTGCGATAGTGTTGTCCTCAATATTTCAAATGTCCACCAGGACCGTGGCACGTGTGGCCCCTTTCGCCAGTATGATCCTGATCAATACCTCTGGGGAGTATAGAAGGGGCAGACGTTCATCGCGGAGCGATGAATCGAGTCGCAGCCGTAGGGAGTTTTCGCTCAAACTAACCACTACCTGGGAAGGGAAGAGAATCTTATGGATTTTGCGCGCACCCAATGGGTTTGGATGAATGGCGACTTCGTGCGTTGGGCAGATGCAACCCTACATGTCTCTGCTCACGCTCTGCATTATGGCAGCGGTGTCTTCGAAGGGCTCCGCTGCTATTCCGCGGATGTTGGACCGGCGATCTTTCGCATGGAAGCGCACCTGGAGCGCCTCTTCACCTCCGCGGCGGTTTATCGCATGGCGATTCCGTATGCTACAGAAGAACTTGCCGAGGCCATTTGCGAAACGGTTCGTCGCAACCAGTTCAAAGATTGCTATGTCCGTCCGATCTGCTATTTCGGAAGCTCAAGTCTGGGAGTGCATCCCCGCCGCTGTCCGGTCGAGGTCGCGATTCTCGCTTGGCCCTGGGGCGCTTACCTGGGTGAAGAGGGACTCGATAAAGGTGTGCGCATCACCGTTTCTCCGTGGCAAAAATTCCATTCGCAGATGATGCCCACGACTGCCAAGGCCTGCGGACAGTATCTCAACTCCACTCTGGCGCTGCGCGACGCCACGGATCGCGGCTTTGATGAAGCCCTGCTCCTCGATAAAAACGGAAACATCGCGGAAGGCTCAGGCGAAAATATCTTCCTGGTTCATCGTGGTCGGCTCATCACCAACGATGAACGTCACTCAATCCTGCTGGGAATAACGCGTGACTGCGTCATTCGAATTGCCGGCGATCTCGGCTATCCGGTGGAGATTCGTCCGTTGGGGGTCGATGATCTTCTACAATGCGACGAGGCTTTCTTTACCGGAACAGCCGCGGAAGTAGCGCCCATCTGTGAACTCGATGGCCAGAAGATCGGCTCTGGGAAGCGCGGTCCAATTACGACGGTCATCCAACGCACGTACTTCGATGCCACACTGGGCCGCTCGGATCGGTACCGTGATTGGCTGTATCCGGTGGAGCAGTCCAAGGTTGAAGAGCTTAAGGCAGCAATCTGAATGAGCACCCGCCGAAGCCGGCTTATCACCGAGGGAGTGCAGCGGGCGCCGAACCGCGCCATGTTGCGGGCCGTTGGTTTCGGTGATGCCGACTTCAATAAGCCCATCGTGGGCGTGGCCAATGCTTACAGCACGATAACTCCTTGCAATGTTGGCCTGAATGATCTTGCAAATCGGTCCATTGAGGCTTTGCGCGAAGCCGGCACAATGCCCCAGGTCTTCGGGACTATTACCGTAAGCGATGGCATC
>DASZFK010000232.1:0-10268 GCA_035939855.1 Candidatus Angelobacter sp. | reverse complement strand
CATTGGTTGTGGTTACGGATTTGCCTGTCCAGGAGAAAAGATGTCCGTGCGTATCGACCAGACCGGGAATGACATATTTATCTGAAAAATCCATTACCTTGGCATCCGGCGGAATGGAGACCTCGTTGGCCTGCCCTATACTCATGATTTTTCCGCCCGAGGTCTCAATGATCGCGTTGGCGATGGTTGTGCCTGTCGAAGGATTGATGAGCAGCTTGCACTTGAAGAATAGGTGCTCGGCTGTGGATTTTCTCCGGCTGGTTTGGCCGGAAACCGTTGCCGCCAGGACCGTGACGGACAGGACCACGCAACATAAGCGTTGATAAGTCTTCATCGACAGGACTCCTGAATGGAGGGCGTTGGAACGGTGCTAGGCTTTTGGCTGCGGGGCTGAGCCCCAATGGAACATCAAACACAGCAGGTCTTCACCTTCTACTTGTCTGCTTGGCAGAGTTGCGCTCAGCGGCGTCACCGGCCACCAGGTTCCAACGCGTCACTGCGGCCTCGGCATCGCTCAGGAAAGAACTCCAATAAGATCGGAACGACCAGCGGTTCGCTTCCCGGTCTTTGGCGTAACCTTCAATCCGGCGATCAATAGTGTTTTTCGCGAAGCGCATGCCTTCGGTAACGGAAGAGCGGAACCCAACCGGATTGCGCGGCTTGAACTGGGTCTCGGCCTTGTGCGAGGCTTCCTCATCGAACGACGGCAAGCTTATCAATTTTCCTTTCAGATCGTCGAGTAATTCGGAATCCTCGGAACGGGCGCTAGCGTTGGCCAACGTTTCCCGCAACAGGGGCGTGAACCGGGCCATTGCCGCATAAAAGCCAACCCGGTAGCCGATTTCTTTCATCGCTGCGGCTTCGTCGCCCTCGTAAGTTCCGTCCTCGAAAACAACGCTGTTGATGCTGAGTTGCTCCTGGGCCAGGTCGGCGGTTTCCCCCGGCTTGGCGGACACTGCTGTGGGATACGAATAGGTAGCCCCGGAAGCAATCATCGCTGCCCCCAACGGATCTCCGGAAGTTCCCCAAGTATGAGCTCTTCCAGAAATCCCCGGCTTTTTTCTGTCCACGCGGACGGAGATCACTCCCTTGATCGAATCGTTGCGCAACAACAGGTAACAAAACCCGCCACTTGCCGGAAAGCCCTTCACTTTGAGCGAGGTGGTCAGGTTTTCAATGCTGGAAGGGTCGCCGGGACATTGGTTCACTTGCCGCCCTAAGCGGAAGTGCAGGACAGGAAGACCGTGTTTGACTCCATCGTCGATCACCATGGGAGCTGAATCATGAATCGAATATGTACCGACCTCGATCCTCTTCACGGCGCTTGGCGGAACGTTGTATATCCACTTGCCAATCAGAGCGGTTAGCTTGAACTTTACCGTTTGCCCCTCGCGCCAGGCGGAAAGAGCCAATCCCGAAACTACCGGTATCGCCTCGCCCGCTTGATACATCTTGTGCGGTCCCGGATACCAATAATTCGGTCGCGGGTCTTTGAGTACGCGGATGGTAAGCAGGTCCCGGGAATCCTCGCTCATGATCAGGATCTCTTGTTCCTGCGACTGGACCTGCGATGGAGTCACGCGTGCCTGCCCCGCGGCTAACACCCAGCTTGCCAGCAACATTATCATTCCACAACGCAACCCCCGGGTTAGTTTCATGGTCCCTCTCAATAACATAGTGGATCTAAAGATAAAAGCGTTTCAGCACTTTAGGAGATTTCTTGTGAAATCTGTTTCTTCGGCGTTTTACCTAGCCTCCGTGAGGGATATTTCTCGCAAACTGGTATCAAAGCGGGCAGGCGGTCATTCCTTTCTAATCACTTCCCAAACATGGAACCCAAGCCAATCCCTGCAATTCCAAAGAACCACAACGAGCTACAACATCTTTTGTTGACAACTATACGGGAACGCTCAATAATATTGGCCCTTACTCCGGCAGTTATAGACGGCGGTTCGGCTTTTCAGGATTTTTATGTTTGCTGGAAATGGCCTCGCGAGGTGTGCGGGGCAAACTAGTTCTACCCACCATGTTGAGGATAGGAGTTCCCCGGCAACTGTCTTCGATTCAGTTGGTGTTTTGCAAAAACTGAAAGAAATTCAGAGTGGTAAATACCCTACGCTGCCAGGCTCCTAAGAATGCATTCTCTGTTCCAGGATATTCGGTTCAGCCTAAGGCTCATGCGCAAGCGGCCTGGGATGACCCTTTTGGTGATCTCAGCTCTCATTGTAGGAATCGGCGTCAACAGCGCGGTTTTTACGGTGGTCAACGCGGTACTGATTCGTCCTTTGCCTCTTCCTGATTCCGACCGTTTGGTCACGATCATGATCAAGACCCAGCAATCGACCAGCATGCCGGTTTCGTATCCCCAGTATTTGGACTGGAGAAACCAATGCCATTCCTTTCAGGAGATGGCAGCCATCGAACAGTTTAATCCTAACCTGACGGGCGGCGTTCCTGAGCGGCTTACCGGCATGCAGGTCTCAGCCTCATTTTTCAAAGTCCTGGGCGTGCCACCGGTCAAGGGCCGAGATTTCACTGAGCAAGATGACCGTCCTGGAGCCAACCGTGTTGCCATTATCAACCATGGTCTTTGGGAAAGACGATTTGCATCCGATCCGGCTATTTTGGGAAAACTTGTAGTACTCAACGACCAGCCGTACACAATCATTGGAGTGGCGCCGGCCAACAACTTTGGATTAATCCGCTACTACGACATTTTTGTTCCGAATGGCTTGTTCCTCAACGATGTGATGCTGAATCGCAATAACCGCTATCACGGAGTCGTCGCCAGATTGAAGCCCGGAATCACCTGGGAGCAGGCAGGAAAGGAGATGGAGATCATTTCCAGCCGCCTTGCCCAAGTATATCCACAAAGCGACAAAGACATGCAGGCCTACGTTGTGGCGGTTGCTGTTGCCACCGTAAATTCGGGAAGTTCGCTGAAGTACATCATGGTCGCTTCCAGCCTGATTTTGCTCCTGGCTTGCGTGAATGTAGTTACTGTATTTGTAGCCAATGCCGTCGAGCGGCGCAAAGAATTGAGTGTGCGGCTGGCCTTAGGAGCGAGTCGCTCCGCTCTGCTGCGGCAATTCTTTGTCCAGGGCCTCATTTTTGCTACTATCAGCGGCGGGCTTGGCCTGATGATTGCCAAAGTTTGTCTGGTCTTTTTGGTGAATCGCTTCCCCTACGCGGTTGCCCGAATGGACGAGAGCACGATCGATGGCTCGGTGATCTTCTTCACTTTGGCTACGACTCTGGGGGCCAGCCTGCTGGCATGCATCCTGCCTTCACTTTTCACCGCTAACCTTCATATCAATAGCGAGCTTAAAGGGGATTGGAGCTGGCCGGGGCTCGCCAGGTATCGGGTTGCCGGGCAGAGCGCCTTGATTGTCATCGAAGTCTCACTGGCATTTGCCCTGACCCTGGTTTCTGCCCTCCTGATTAAGAGCCTCTATAACATTGAACAGGTCGATCTGGGATTCAGCCCCGAGCGTGTCCTGTGTTTTCAGGTTTCGTTGCGCTCCAGTCGTTATAAAGAAACCGATAAGATAGCTGCATTTTATGACCTTGCTATTCAAAAGATCAGAAGCATTCCGGGCGTGCGGTCTGCCAGCGCCGCTTCTAGTGTGCCTTTGAGCAGCAACTATCATTTCATTAACCTCGAAGTAGAAGGCCAGCCGCCTCCCATTGGCGCTCAGCACCCGTTTGTCGATAGTTCCTCTGTGATGCCTGGCTATTTTGAAACCTTGCACACCCGCATGATCAGTGGCCGGGACTTCAACGAGTTAGACCGAGCGAATTCGCAACCGGTGGCTGTTGTGGACGATGTGCTCGCAGCCGGCATGTGGCCCGGGGAAAACCCCGTGGGAAAGCGTGTGCGCCTGGCGGACGAAGGTGACCCGGGACCGCCGTGGCGCGAAGTTGTTGGCGTCGTCCAGCAGATGAAACGATACGGTCCGGAACAGCAGGTTCCCAGGTTACAGGTCTATGTCCCTTTATCCCAGCAACCTGTCCCGGATATGGCCATTGTCATTGATTTTCAAACCGACCAAAACAGTCTGGTCGTTACATCGCAAAAGATGATCGCGGAACTTGATGGGGACGTTCCAATCGACAAGGTACGCACCCTGGAAGAAATGTTTTCCGACCATACCAGCAGGCGCAGGATTTCAGTGCTTTTGCTGGGTAGCTTTGCGGCCATTGGTGTTTTACTGGGATTGATCGGCATTTATGGCGTGGTAGCAAACTCGATTGTGCGGATGAGGCGTGAGATCGCTATTCGCATGGCCTTGGGAGCAACCGTTCGCAACGCGATTATTCTGGTCATAAAGCTGGGATTGATCGGTACCGTCGCCGGCATCATGGTTGGCGCGGGCATTACCGTAGGCTTGACTAAGGTGTTGGCCGCCTACTTGTTTGGAGTCGCTTCTTTTGATGTATCCATTTATTTGTTGAGTGCAGCCATTGTTTTTCTTCTCACCGTGATTGCCAGCCTCATTCCCGCGCAAAGCCTGTTACGCTTCAATCCCCAGGAAGTATTGAAGGAATAATCAGTGTTTTAGAATCCAGCTTGCCATCTTTTCCAGCGCGACTGGAGCGATGGTCTCTTCGATGCTTCCATATTCGCTGGGTGATCCAGTCTTCGCCGTTTGGAAGAGATGATTCAACCCTGGTAGTTCATCGACTTCGAAATCTTTATTCCCGCTTTTTTCCAGCGCATTGCGGATTGCAGGCAGGTTCTGCCGCGGAGGCACTTGCAGGTCTTTCTCTCCATTGATGGCCAGGACGGGGCACTTGACTTTCGCAAGTGTGGCTGAAGGGTCATACACGATGAAATAACGGAACCAAGGCGAAGTCACTTGCTGAATGGCCCCGCCTAGTTGTGCTTCGGGAATTCGTCCCGCGAGTTTCTCGCGCAGCTCATTCTCCAACGCCGCCTCATCCTTCTCACGCTTGACCAAGGCAAGCACCTCTGCTTCCTCAGCCGCATCTTTTACCGCCTGCTCATGGCTCTTGCCGTTTGCTTCTTCGATCAGTCGCAGTTGTTCTGTAATGATGGCATCACCGGGAACGCCCGACCCAGCCATCATGACGATAAAGGCGACGTCAGGATTGCGCGCGGCCACCATCGGAGCAATCACACCGCCTTCACTGTGACCGATCAGACCAATCTTGTGCTGATCTACTTCCGGACGGGTTTTCAGGTAAGCAACCCCTGCCTCGACGTCGGTAGCAAAGTCGGCGGTCGTTGCTTTGCCAAAGCTCCCAGTGGACTTTCCAACACCACGGTCGTCGGCGCGGAGGACTTCAATGCCTTTTCTGGTTAGATAGTCAGATAAGACCAGAAAGGGTCGATGACCAAGCAGAGCTTCATCGCGGTCCTGCGGGCCGGAGCCGGTAATCAAGACTACTGCGGGAAATGGCCCTTTCCCTGGAGGAATGGTCAACGTGGCTCCAAGCGTTACCCCTTGTACTTTGTTTTCGTAAGTAAGCTCCTCTTCGCGATAAGGGTAAGGCTTTACGGGATCCTGCGGACGCCGCCCTTGCAATTCCGCTGTACTTTTTGTGCCTTTGATGGGAGCCTTCGCACGCTTGAATTCCAGGGGCAACGGCTGTGTTTGCGTCCAGGTGCCGGTGATGACTGTGCCTTCACGGTTGACCTTGCCTTGATAGGTGCCATGTACGGCTTCTATAGTCAGATCCAGCCGTGAGTCCTTCAGGGATACCGAGGAGACTGGGATGCCGTTCGCGCCTTGGTCGATGCTGTCGAGAGTGGCTTTGAAGCCGCTGTTGTCTTTGGTAATGTGCAGCACCAACCGCAACTCGGTAGGACCTACTTTGAGCGTTCCCTGCCAATCACCAACAATGTTTTGGGCATACGCAAGAGTTCCAGCAAGAAGAACCAAAAGGAAAACGAACTTTTTCATAGACGACTCTTCGAGATCTTAAAGATTGGATCGTGATTGACATTATAATCGTGGGCGTGGAATCTATACGCACCGGTTTGCATCGCATCATGAGCGACTTCCTGCGCACTCAACCTGCGGAAGAAGCCGCGGTGCTGGCATGGCCGGTCGTCTGCGGGGCCAAGGTGGCTTCCCGAACAAAGGCCGTTCATTTCGACGCCGGGGTTCTTCTGATAGAAGTTGCCGACATCAATTGGCGCAATCACTTAAGGACCTTGGAGCATGAATACGTCCGCCACTTATTCGAACTCATCGGACCGGTGGTGAAACGAGTTGAGTTCAAGCTTGAAGGAAAAATCAGAAACGTTGAGGCGTCCAGGGAAACATAGGGCTTGAAGGAAAAGAGCATGACTTCCGAGAACTCCGCTCATATTCTCGACGACGAAGATGAAGAAACACTTACAATTCTTCGGAACCGTGTGGAGTCTTCCAATCAAGGCCGGTTGGTGAAACCTAAAGAAGCACGCAAACAAATCAGCAAATGGCTTACAAAATCCTCTGTATCGAAAAGAGCAAAAGCGCAGAAGGTGAGCCAAAACACAAGGAAGCCCTAGAATGCGCCCAAGCTAGAAGCCAGCAGCTAGCAGCCCAGAGCTAACATGAAAGTCACCGAAAAAGACGTAACCTACGTCGCCGATCTGGCCAACCTGGAGTTGACTGAACAGGAGAGACAGAATCTGGTCAAGGACCTGAACTCAATCCTGGAATTTGTTGACCACCTGAACGAATTGGATACATCGAACGTTCCACCGATGCCCCAGGTCTCCCATCGTTACGATGCGCCGGAAAAAGCCGGAAGCACGAAATTCATGCGCCCCGATCTTCATAAGGCTTCTCTGCCACGGGAGGCAGCTTTGCAGAATGCCCCCGATTCCGATGGAACTTTTTTCAAAGTACCCAAAGTGATCGAAAAATAAATTATGAACATTCACGAGCTGACCGTTGATTCCACTCGAACCGCCATCGCGGAAAAACGGTTTTCAGCTTCCCTCGTCGTGGAAGAGTTTTACAAAAAAATTAGGGCAGAAAATGGTGAGATCAACGCCTATATCACCTTCAGTGAAGAGCAAGCCCTTCGTCAGGCGAAGCGGGTTGATGACCTGGTGGCAAAAGGAGAGCCTCTTCCGGCGCTCGCGGGTGTGCCAATCGCGATCAAAGATGTCATGGTTACCAAGGGTATACGAAGCACGGCTGGCTCCAGGGTTCTGCAGAGTTTCATTCCACCTTATGACTGCACAGCAGTGCAGCGTCTGCAGGATGCGGGAGCGATCATCCTGGGAAAGACCAACTGTGATGAATTCGCAATGGGCTCCTCGAATGAAAACTCTGCTTATGGGCCCGTGCGCAATCCGCGCGACAAATCGCGGGTTCCCGGTGGCTCCAGCGGCGGCTCGGCGGCCGCGGTTGCTGCAGACATGGCAGTTGCGGCGCTGGGTTCAGATACCGGCGGATCGATCCGGCAGCCTGCTTCGTTCTGCGGCGTCGTCGGCCTTATGCCCACCTACGGCAGGGTTTCCCGTTATGGGCTGATCGCGTTTGCATCCTCCCTCGATCATATTGGACCTCTAACCAAGACCGTGAAAGATGCCGCCATACTGCTGCAAACCATTGCCGGCCACGATCCTCTTGACTCGACCTCAGCAGACTTGCCGGTCGCTGATTATGCCAAGGAGTTGGAAAAGCCTATCCAGGGACTTAAACTTGGAGTTCCAAAAGAATATTTTGCCGATGGTCTCGACCGCGAAGTGCAGGCAGCAATTGAAACCACCATTCAGCAGCTTGCCCAGGCTGGCTGCGAAGTTGTGCCCATCTCGCTACCGCATACAGCTTATGCCGTACCAACCTATTACGTGATTGCAACTGCGGAAGCCTCAGCCAACTTGGCGCGTTACGATGGCGTGCGCTATGGCCGGCGATCAGCGAAATCCCGCACTCTCGCCGACATGTATCGCAATAGCCGCGACGAAGGTTTCGGCGCCGAGGTAAAACGCCGCATCCTGTTGGGGACTTATGCTCTGAGCTCCGGATACTACGACGCCTACTATCTCAAGGCTCAGAAGGTTCGCACCTTGTTGGCCCGCGACTTTGAGCATGTTTTTCAGCAAGTGGATGCCATTGTGACTCCCACCGCGCCCACCGCCGCGTTCAAGCTGGGCGAAAAAACCGACGACCCGCTGGCCATGTACCTAGCCGATATCTACACCGTGACGGCTGATCTTGTCGGAATTCCGGGCATTAGCGTTCCATGCGGCCAGACCACTACTGGATTGCCCATCGGTTTGCAGGTCCTGGGCAAGCACTTCGATGAGAGTACAATCCTGCGCGTAGCACACGCAGTAGAAAACCTCGCTCCGGCGCACTGAAATCAGTTTTGAAAAATTAGAAATTAAAAATTAGAAATCAAAAAGGACAGGAAATTAGCAGCCACGCCCACGACACTGCCTCGCTTCAGCCGAAAATCTATGCGGGCTCTCCACTAACTGAAACGATAAGGTGTTTGAAATCAATGACTGTTCTAAAACCGATCACCCGATCTCCCGATCACGCGCGATCACCCGATTGCATGTCCGTTGAGAAACTCGCCAGGAAGTTAGCTTTTCAATGGACCACGCCCTCGGTGTGGTTATGCGGGCTGAATACTGATTGCTGAATGCTGAGTGCTTCTGTTCAAATTAGAAATTAAAAATTAAAAATTAGAAATTATTCAGCCATTTCCTTCCTAACCGCCAACACCCAATCTGGTCTAAGTTATACGAATGGAAGTTACGGATGCAGCCGTGGTGGCGCAGGTATTGGCTGGCGATCAGGATGCTTTTCGCATCCTGGTGGAGCGCCATACGCGCAGCATCTACTCGGTGATTTACCGCATGACGGGCAATCCACAGGATACCGAGGAGATCATCCAAGAGGCATTTCTTCGGGCCTATCGGAGCCTGGAAAGATTCGAGTTGCGCTCCAGCTTTGCTACGTGGCTCTACCGTATTGCCGTGAATCGCACGCTTGACTTCCTGAATGCAAAGAAGATGACCGACGCTTATCCAATTACGGAAAACCCGGACCCTGAAGCGCCCAATGAGCAAATACAACTGCCATCAACCGCTCCCGGACCGGACCGGCTGCTTCTCAGCGGTGAAATCAGCAGCAGAATTGCCGGTGCAATGAAAAGACTGACTCCGGTCGAACGCCTGGCCTTCAACTTGCGCCATATAGAAGGCAAGTCGATCGAGGAGATCAGTGCGGCGCTGAATTTAAAAACCGATGCAGCGAAAAACAGCATCTTTCGTGCGGTACAGAAACTGCGGCAGCAACTTGCGCCCCTGACCGGCGCGGCGAAATGAAACATGAGTGCAACCCAATGAAACACCTGACCGAAAAAGAGATCGTGCTGCATTGCTTTGGCGATGCTGAACACGGCGCAGAGATCGACCAACACCTGAATGCGTGCTCGGAATGCCGGGAAACTTTCGAGCAGGTGAAAGCCTTGCTTGCCTCGATTGAGCCCGCACCGGTTCCCGATCCTCATGAAAGCCTGGAACAAAAGATGTGGCTCAAGCTGCGAGACCGTTTGCCGGAAAAAAGGCCCGGTCTTCTGCAAAGGATTTTTCCGCCGCGTTCCCCGCAAGCCAGATGGGCCACAGCAGGGGCCATGGCGGTGTTGGTCCTGGCTGCTTTTATCGCCGGACGTTTCTGGCCGCGCGGTTCTGAAAAAACCAACTCGATGCAGTCCGCACAGATCGATCCGCAGAGGGTTGTGCTGGTGGCAGTGGGCGACCACCTGGAGCGCTCGCAGATGTTGCTGGTCGAGATCATGCATACGGACTCCAAGAGAGGTGTCGATCTTTCCCGCGAGCAGGCCCAGGCCCGCGATCTTCTGGACGCCAATCATCTCTATCGTTTGAGCGCCAGCAAGCAGGGTGATCCGAGTGTTCAGGCCATGCTGGATCAGTTGGAGCGCGTGCTGGCAGAGATTGCAAATTCACCCCGCGATCTGACCCAAAGCGACTTGCGGGAAATCCAGGACCAAGTGCAGTCGCAAGGTTTGCTCTTCAAGATTCGCGTGATTGGCTCAAAAGTACGTCAGGAGGAAATGTCCTCCCGCAAATATTCCGAGAACCAGAGGCTATAGAGAAATGAAACCTAAGCTTTTATTGTTACTAGCAATCACAATTTCGAGTTGGATGCCGGCCATTGCTCAGCCGGGAGCCCCCGTCTTCGGCTTGCTCGACCCGCAGGGCGAAAAATCTCTCGACCCGCAGGGCGAAAAGTCCAAAGAAGAGCAGCTTTATGCATCGGCCACCGACG
>DASZFK010000231.1:0-6167 GCA_035939855.1 Candidatus Angelobacter sp. | reverse complement strand
CATTACTCTCAACCTAATCCGATTGGATCCGGTGAAGCGCAAAGGCGGAATTAAAGCCAGACGCCTGATCGCCGCCACCAGCGATGCCTACAGGGCTGAACTCCTGGGTCTTGCATAAACTTTCATGCGATTGCCCTGTTCACTCAACAGAACCACCACCGTCCAACTTTAGAGTCCTCTTGTTTGCCAGAAGAAATAGGCTGTCATGGCGGAACCTATAGCGATCACGATGTACCGCACGGTTTTCGGGTCCAGCCTTTGCGCATAGTGGGCGCCACCGTAGCCACCCAGGGCTCCGCCGACGATCATCAACAATGCCTGGGGCCATATCACGGCGTGAGCAAAGATGAACATCACGATGGCGACGCCATTTCCGCAAGTGGCAAGAACCGTTTTTATCCCATTCATGGCATGGATATTTTCGATTCCCATCATGGTCAACAACGCCAACATCACAAATCCCACGCCCGCGCCGTAGTAGCCAATATAGACAGCTACGCAAAGCTGCACAAAAGCAACTGCCATCACCGTGGTCCGCGTGGGCCGCTGAGTCGGATGATGCTGCCGCACCCAGGAGGTAATCTTGCCGCCGAAGATAAACAAGAGGGTGGCTCCGAGCAGTAACCACGGCACCATCTTGAGAAACGTGGTTTGCGGTGTCCGTAACAGCAGGGCCGCGCCCAAAATACTTCCGCAAAACGTAATGACCATCAGCGGCAAGAGCGATGTAAAAAGCTCCCGGGTGAGCGCCTTGCGATAGGCCCAGCTCGAGGCCAGGGTTCCCGGCCACAGAGCAACGGTGTTGGTGGCATTGGCATTTACGGGCGGCATGCCGGTAAAAAGCAATGCCGGGAAAACGATAAATCCGCCCCCGCCGGCGACCGAGTTGATCGCGCCGCCAAGCACCGCAGAGGAAAAGAGAAGGGCAATCTGTAAGGGGCGCACTCAATATTGTAATCAATGCGGTTGTTTTACCCCTGATGCCTGATGCCCACTGATAACACCGATCTGAAACAGCTTCGATCTCTCACTAACTGAGCGATAACGTGTTTAAAATCAATGACTGTCCAAAACCGATCACCAGATCTCCCGATCACGCGCAGCCTGCACTGAGTCACCTATGGGCCTACGGCCCACCCAAGCTAATGAAGAACCGGCTCCTGCTTGTCAATTGATTCCAAAGGATTTGGACCGGTTCTTCGACAGAGGTGTGCCGAAGTGATCACCCGATTGCATATCCATCGAGAAATTCGCCGAGAAGTTAGCTTTTCAACGGATGACGCTCTGGGTAAGGTCAAGCTATTTGTCAGTTGACCCGGTAACGTGATTTCATGACCAACAATAGAACAATCAGGCTCAATGTGACTGCATTCGCAACAATAATCGGCGCGGCCCGAACCAGCAGGCCGTAGATCAGCCAGAAGACAACGCCGAGGCCGAAGGTCAGCAGCATTCCGTAGGAGAGGTCCTCGCAACGCCGCGTGCGCCACGCCTTGTGAACTTGGGGAACAAACGAAAGCGTAGTCAATGTCCCCGCGATGAAACCAAGAATGCTGATCATCATGTAGTTGAATCGGGTTACTTGCCCACCCAGCATGGTTCCCGCTTTCCCAGGAATGCAGAAATGCCTTCCTGGGCGTCTATGGCCAACGAGTTCATACTCATTACTTCCTTGGCGTAAGCATAAGCTTTGGGTTGGTCGAGGTCGATCTGGGCATAAAACGCTTCTTTGCCGAGCGCCACGGTCAGCGAGCTTGCTTTGGCAATCTGCATTGCGAGTTTTCGAGTCGTGTTAATGAGTTCGTCCGCTGGGACAACCAGGTTAATCAAGCCCCAATCAGCAGCGGTAACCGCGTCCACCATTTCACCGGTGAGCAGCATCTGCAGCGCCCGCTTTCGGCCTACAGCCCGGCTCACGGCAACCATGGGAGTGGTGCAGAAGAGACCGATTTTCACGCCGGGCGTGGCAAAGGCGGCTTGATCTGAAGCCACAGCCAGATCGCAGGTGGCTACCAGTTGGCATCCGGCAGCAGTTGCGATGCCTTGCACCTGGGCTATGACGGGCTGCGGGATCGACTGGATCTTTTCCATCAACCGGGAACAAACATCAAAAACCTGCCGATACTCATTCAGGTCGCGGCCCACCATCTCGCTCAAATCGTGCCCGGAAGAAAACACCTTCCCGGCAGCCGCCAGAATCACGGCTCGCAGGTTTCGGTCTTGCCCGGCGTCGTCAAGACATTGAATCAATTCCTGCATGAGTTCCAGGGAAAGGGCATTGCGTCGGCTAGGCCGGTTCAGAGTGATAACAGCAATATCTCCATCAGCAGCAAAGCACAGGTTTTCGTAGTTCTTCATGGTCCACCTTGCTCCATGATAGTGCATTGTGGGCATTGGGTCATTCCACGTGTATTCGCGGCTAAATGGGTTCCCAACACTAACCATGCCCACGATGCTGTATTCGTCAGCCCGAAAGGTCGAGCGGGCTCTCCACTAACTGCAACGATAAGGTGTCTAAAATCAATGACTGTTCCAAAACCGATCACCCGATCTCCCGATCACGCGCGATCACCCGATTGCATGTCCGTTGAGAAACTCGCCAGGAAGTTAGCCTTTCAATGGACCACGCCCTCGGTGTGGTAAGTAGCTGAATGCCGAGTGCTGACTGCTGAGTGCCTCTACCAAACTCCCTTATCGCTCCCAGTTAACTTGAAAGCAACCATGGCGGCCGAAGCCAGCGGAGGCAAGAGACTTAAGCGGAAGGTAGCGGGAACATTGCCGCGAAATGCGGCCTCGGTAATCTGGCGGGTGTAGAGCCGGGCTGCGTATGGAATGACGGGCAGTCGCAAGAAGCGAGCACGCGCATACATCTTATCTGCGCCCACTTCGGCGGCAGAGATCACTGCTGAAGGAATGTTCAACCCGCATCCCCGATATTGTTTCACGTAATCTGAAACGATATTGAGGAAAGTGGCTACGCCTTTCCAAATGCCCGCGTTCTCGGCAGCGCGGCGCAGCTCGATGAAATCCACTTCGCCCGTTTCAATTAGCGATGCAACATTCAATATGTCACAGACCCGGAAGTAGAAATGCCGGTACATGCGCTGCAGAGTGGCGGCGAAGATCCGTTCCTCGGGAGCCGGCACGAAGAATTTATGTCCATTGAACTGGGCAATCATGCGGCGATCAATGAAGCGTTGCGCCAGCTCGACATGCTCTCCAGTCTGGCCCAAACGGCCAATATGCACCTCAATTGATTCCGGCAAGCCGGGCAGAGAAAAATTCCACTTGTTGGCCAGGCGGTCTCCCCAACTGCGGCTCTCGACGTGGGCCTGGAACCGCTCTTTGAAGACCTGCACAATTCGCTTGCGATCCCCCGTAGAAACCAGGTCCAGGTCATTGCCAAGGTCGGGCCAATGATCGAGCGTCTTCATCACAACGCTGGGACAGTCTTCCTCCTCCAGCACCTGGCAGACCTGTTCGAGTTGGGCCAGGGCCTTTGCGATCCGGGCGCGCTCCACCGTTAAGCCGCTGATGGCCCATGCCTGCAGGTCGGTATTGCCCCGGTTCCCGGCAACCCGGTTGATGACTTCGAACGCGCGGACGACTACATGATTCGAGTTCGCAAGGTCCTCAAAGTCCCGCCGTTGCTCAGCCGTCAATGAGGTGAGCAATGGGAAAACGTCGGCCGCCGACGTCGGTCGAAGAGTCAGTTTGAGGAATGCGTCGATATATTGTTTTTCTGCTTCAACCACTTTAGCCATTATGACGAGGTGCTCCAGTTCCGGGTATTGCCTTTGTGGGTTAGGATGAGAACTGCTGCGCTTCGGGTTGGCATAACATGTTGTTTGATGCTTTCATATAGTTGTTTCCCACCAAGGAGAACTTTTGGCCTACAACGACCTTAGAGAATGGATCGCCGCAATGGAAGGAGCCGGCGAACTGAAACGGATTCGGACCGAAGTTGATCCGATCCTTGAGGTCACAGAAATTACCGACCGGGTTTCCAAGGGCGCCGCCAAAAAGTACGGGCGGCCGGGCGGCCCGGCGCTGTTGTTTGAAAATGTAAAGGGATCAAATGGCATTCCGCTCTTGATTAACCAGTTCGGCTCAGAGCGGCGTATGCAGTTGGCGCTGGGGGTAGATCGGTTGGACGAGGTGGCAGAGCGTATCCGCCAATTGTTGAACATGAAATCGCCCGAAGGCTTCCTGGAGAAGCTGAAGATGCTGCCCAAGTTGGCAGATATGGGCAAGTTCTTCCCTAAGATCGTGGCCACCGGGCCATGCAAAGAGGTCATTAAGAAAAGCAACTTCTCGCTGCTCGACTTTCCGGTACTTCAATGCTGGCCTAAGGATGCCGGCCGTTTCATCACCTTGCCATGCGTGATTACGCGCGACCCTAAGACCGGCAAGCGCAACGTTGGCATGTATCGCATTCAGGTCTATGACGCCACCACCGCCGGCATGCACTGGCAACGGCAGAAGGTAGCGGCGGAACACTACCGCGACCGTTTGCGAGCAGCGGCGGCCCAGGCGGCAGGCGAGACCGGTGTATCGATCATGGCCCGCTCCGGTGGAGGCTCGATGCTGTCTGAGGGAGACAGACCCACGGGAACCATGGAGGTCGCCGTCGCCATCGGCACCGAGCCGGGACTGACCTTCTCTGCCATTGTGCCTGCCCCGCCCGAAGTGGAAGAGTTCATCATCGCCGGCTTCCTCCGGCAGAAGCCGGTTGAACTGGTCAAGTGCGAGACTGTTGACTTAGAGGTCCCCGCGACCGCGGAGATCGTCCTGGAAGGCTATGTAAAGCTGGATGAACTGCGGACGGAAGGTCCGTTTGGCGACCATACCGGTTTCTATTCGCTGGAAGATCAGTATCCGGTTTTTCATGTCACTTGCATTACTCATCGCAAGAATCCAATCTACGCCACCACCATCGTCGGTAAGCCACCGATGGAAGATGCCTGGATGGGCAAGGCCGTCGAACGTATCTTCCTTCCGCTTATGAAACTGACTCTGCCCGAGATTGTCGACGTCAATCTTCCCGTTGAAGGCGTCTTTCATAACCTGATGATCGTCTCCATTCGCAAGTCTTATCCCGGCCACGCGCGCAAGGTCATGAACGGGATATGGGCGCTGGGGCAGGCAATGTTTACCAAATGCATTGTGGTTGTGGATGAAGACGTAAACGTACAGGACATCGGCGAGGTCGTGCTCAAGGTATCCAACAACATCGATCCCGAGCGTGACATCCAGTTCACGCTGGGGCCGGTAGACTCTCTGGATCACGCCTCCCGCCTGCCGAACTTCGGCTCCAAGATGGGGATCGATGCCACCCGAAAATGGCCGGCGGAGGGATTTACTCGTCCCTGGCCGGACGAGATTCTCATGGACGAAAAGACCAAGGAACTGGTAGACAGAAAATGGAAGGAGTTGGGCATTGAGTAACACATTTAGCGAAATCGCGACCGATCTCGGCAGAACCGTCGCCCAGGCCAAGCAATTGCTGGCAAAGCTGACCAACGCTGATACATCAACTCGGCCCAGTCCAAAGAAGTGGTCGCGGAAAGAGATTCTGGGCCACCTTCTGGACTCGGCGTCGAACAATCATCAGCGCTTCGTGCGCGCCTCGCTGCAGGGCAGCCTGGAGTTTCCGGGGTACGATCAAGATGCGCTGGTAAAGCTCCAGGACTTCAGGGAGATGGATTGGGGATTCCTGGTCGATTTCTGGGCCAGCTACAACCGCTACCTGGCTCATGTCCTGACCTGCCTGCCCAAGAGTGCCTATAAAGCCAAATGCCAGATCGCAGATCACGAACCTGCCACACTAGGCTGGATCGCACAGGACTATGTGGATCACCTCAAACACCATTTAAATCAGATCTTAGGCAAGCGCTTTGAAACCGCGTATGGAGCAAAGACATAAGAACATTCGAAGGTGAGCTTGACCGTGGTACCCATCGCTCCTCCGTTGTGACAGGTCTTGCTACTGCGCCAGCAGGACCACGCCAACACAAACCAGCAGGGCAGAGACCCAACGGCGGCGGTCGACGTTTTCTTTCAGGAAGATTTTGGCGAGAGCGGCACTGACCATAAAGGTCAGCGAAGCCGAAGCTGGCGCTACCAGGCTGGCGTCGCCCCAGGAGAGGGCGGTGAGAAGGCTGAAG
>DASZFK010000230.1:0-3778 GCA_035939855.1 Candidatus Angelobacter sp. | reverse complement strand
CATTACTCTCAACCTAATCCGATTGGATCCGGTGAAGCGCAAAGGCGGAATTAAAGCCAGACGCCTGATCGCCGCCACCAGCGATGCCTACAGGGCTGAACTCCTGGGTCTTGCATAAACTTTCATGCGATTGCCCTGTTCTTCCCTTCCCTCACCCTCCGACATCCAATATGGTAGGCTTTAGATGGATAACTCTCCATCTGAAGGACTATCTGCTTGATCGGGAAATTAGCCGCCAAGGTTTTTGGCACCAGTAACGAACGCGAAATTAAGCGGATTCGCCCGCTCGTTGATCAGATCAACGCCCTGGAACCGGGGATGCAGCAGCTTTCCGACGACCAACTCCGGGCCAAGACCAAGGAGTTTCAGGAGCGCGTCCGGGAGCGGCTGCAAGGGATCGAGGACGAAACCGAGCGCGTGGAGGCCCGCAAGCAAATCCTGGACGCGATTCTTCCCGAGGCATTTGCTGTAGGCCGCGAAGCCGGGCGCCGGGTGCTGAACATGCGCCACTTCGATGTCCAATTGATCGGCGGCATTGTCCTGCATCGCGGCAACATCGCGGAAATGAAGACCGGAGAAGGAAAAACCCTGGTAGCGACGCTTCCGGTCTATCTGAATGCGCTCGCCGGCGAGGGCGTTCATGTTGTAACCGTCAACGATTACCTGGCCAAACGCGACTCCGAATGGATGGGCAAGCTCTATCGATTTTTGGGCTTGAGCGTAGGCGTAATCGTGCACGAATTGGATGATGACGAGCGCCGCGAGGCCTATGCCGCCGATGTAACCTACGGCACCAATAACGAATTCGGCTTCGATTACCTGCGCGACAACATGAAATTCACGGTGGCCGATTGCGTCCAGCGCGGCCACAATTACGCCATTGTGGATGAAGTCGATTCCATCCTGATCGATGAAGCCCGTACTCCGCTGATTATCAGCGGTTCCAGCGAAGAATCCACCGACAAATACGAGCGTGTCGATCGCATTATTCCCCACCTGGAAAAAGGCGAAGAAATCGAGACTCCACCCGGCGAACCCAAGATTTACACCGGCGACTTTGTGGTGGATGAAAAGCATAAGAACACCACCATAACCGACCAAGGGTGGGAGAAAGTCGAACGTCTGTTAGGTGTCGAAAACATTGCCGACCAGGAAAACTGGGCGCTCAAGCACCACGTTGAAACCGCCGTAAAGGCCCATGCCATTTACCGCCGGGACGTGGAATATGTGGTGAAAGACGGCGAAGTGATCATCGTGGATGAATTCACGGGGCGCATGATGCCCGGTCGCCGCTGGTCCGATGGATTGCATCAGGCGATCGAGGCCAAAGAGAAAGTCAAGATCGAGCGCGAGAACCAAACGCTCGCCACCGTTACGTTCCAGAACTACTTCCGCATGTATAAGAAGCTGGCGGGCATGACCGGCACTGCCGAAACCGAGGCGCCGGAATTTGACAAGATTTACAAGCTATCGGTCATCGTGATTCCCACGAATCAGACGCTGCGACGAATCGAGAATGAGGATATCGTGTATCGGACCGAGAAGGAAAAATACTTTGCGGTTTCTGACGAGGTACAGAAGATCAGCGCCGAGGGGCGTCCAATCCTTGTAGGTACAACTTCCATAGAAAAGTCGGAGCGCCTCTCCGATCTGCTGAAGAGAAAAGGCGTAAAACACGTGGTTTTGAACGCCAAGTACCACGAGCGTGAGGCTGAAATCGTGGCGCAGGCGGGCCGCCTGGGAGTTGTGACCATCGCCACCAACATGGCGGGCCGGGGCACCGACATTCTGCTGGGTGGCAACGCGGAGTTCATGGCGCGGCAGGAGACGGTCAAAAAAGGAACTGCACAGCCGCTGCGGGCCGCGGGCGGCGAGGTCGTGCTCCAGCAGGATAGCGCCCAGAATATCGTCTTCTATTACAACGGCACAGAATTCCAGTGCCCGACAGCGCAATGGAATGAGGTTTACACCAAATACAAGAAAGAAACCGATGCGGAGCACGAAAAGGTCGTTGCAGTAGGCGGTTTGCACATCCTGGGCACCGAGCGCCACGAAGCACGGCGCATCGACAACCAGCTTCGCGGACGCGCGGGCCGCCAGGGCGATCCCGGCTCTTCCCGTTTCTTCCTCTCTCTCGAAGACGACCTGATGCGCATCTTTGCGCGCGCCTGGGTTTCCACGCTCCTGCAGAAGCTGGGCATGGAAGAGGGAGTGCCGATCGAGTCGCGCATGATCAGCCGCAGAATCGAGGCTGCACAAAAGGCAGTTGAAGCCCAACACTTCGAGTCGCGTAAGCACGTGCTGGAATACGACGATGTAATGAACAAGCAGCGCGTGGCAGTTTACGGACTGCGGCGGCAATTGCTCGAAGGAGTGGATCAGAAAGAACTCATTCTCGATGATTACGTGGCGGGTATGGTCGGCGAGGCGCTTGACCGCTATGTGCCCAAAAATGTGCATCCTGATCAGTGGGACATTGACGGACTCACTAAGTATTTCTTCGATAATTTCGGGCTTGATCTGAAAGCGCAGGGGGCCGATCCCGCGCAGCTCAACCGGCAAGAGTTGGGAGATACCATCTTTGAAAAGCTGCGCGAGATTTATGAAGCCAAGGAAAAGCAGATCGGCACCGAAGGCTTGCGTTACCACGAACGCATGATCATGCTCAGCGTTCTGGATACGCAGTGGAAAAACCACTTGCTGGCCATGGACCACCTGAAAGAAGGCATCGGGTTACGCGGATATGCCCAGCGTGATCCACTGGTGGAGTACAAGAGAGAATCTTTTGAGATATTCGAAGATATGATGCAACGCTTCCAGCAGGATACGGTACGTTATCTCTTCCACATGCAGATCGTGGAGACCTCTCCTCCTCCTTCTGCTCCAACTCCCACTGGCTCTGATGGCAATGGCAGCCAGCCACCTGCTACTCCAAGACGCCGGGCGGCCACTTCAGTGGATGATATTGAAGCGCAATTCCAACGCCGCAAAAAACGTGAACTGGCCGAAGCACGCATGGCAGGCGCAGGTCAAACCGCCGCGCCCCAGACAGTAGTACGCGGCGCCGCCAAGGTAGGCCGCAACGATCCTTGCCCCTGCGGCTCAGGCAAAAAATACAAGAAATGCCACGGCACGGCCGGCTAGAGAATCCCCAATTCTATTCAGGTTTCTTGGGCGGAGTGGTCGGAGCTTTGCTGTCCGGTTGGGCAACGCCCTCATAAGTGATCTTCGTCTTAGAGCCGAAGCGCTTGTAACGGGTATATTTGATGATCTCTCTCACGTGGACATCGTTGCCGGTGAAATGCAGCACATCGTCGGCACGCGTATAGGTCGGGAACCAGTATTGGCCATCGATTTGTTCGCGGTAGGTCACGAATTTGGGGGTTAGGTTTTCCCTCTCGCCCCTTTTGCCATGCACATCAGGAACGTTGCGTCCGCAGGTCTTTACGATCTGGAAGTCATGATTATCGACCCAGATGCGTCCCTGGAAATATCGTTTGCCTTTTTCCATCTGCTTGGGAGCCAGGTCGAAAACGTAGGTATCGATCTCATCGACGTGCTGCTGGCCGGCGTAAAGAACGCTATATAGCGGCACCTCTTCTGTGGTCAGCACAAAGGGCAAGCGATTGCGGAAATCGTCAAAATCTTCCCTCGTCATTGAGATACGCGTGAGGGAATCCTGGGGAGCAAAGGTAACGTTCTCAAGACGTCTGCCTTTGTCGTCGTAGGTAATGTCCCAGACTTGGCGGTATTCGCCATCGACAGTATTGCCCTCCAG
>DASZFK010000229.1:0-7202 GCA_035939855.1 Candidatus Angelobacter sp. | reverse complement strand
AGATTATTGCTATTGGTATCTCCACGGGCGGGCCGAACGCGCTGCAATATCTGCTGGCGCAGTTGCCGGGCGATTTTTCTGGAAGCATTGTCGTAGTCCAGCACATGCCGGAAGGATTTACCGAGATGTTTGCGCGGCGCTTGAATGAAAGCTGTGAGATTGACGTGAAGGAGGCCCAGTCTGGCGATTTGCTGATTGCCGGCCGGGCGCTAATCTGTCCTGGTAATCGCCACATTAAGGTTCGGCGCATGCCGCTCGGAAATATTGTGGTGCTCTCGGATGAATCGCGGGTGAATGGGCACAGGCCCTCGGTGGATGTGCTTTTTCGCTCCATTGCTGCTGAGTTTGGGGGCCGCTCGATTGGCGTGCTCATGACTGGAATGGGCGATGACGGCGCTCTAGGTATGGGACTGATTAAGAGTGCCGGTGGCCTGACTATCGCTCAAAGTGAAGAATCATGCGTCGTCTTTGGAATGCCAAAGGCGGCCATCGAACGCGGATACGCCATGCGGGTCATCTCCCTTGATCTGCTGGCCAATACGCTCAACATTCAGAGCAGTCCCGAAAGGGCAGCCCGGGAAGTGAAAGTTTAGGTAAGTCTTGGACAGATGAGAGTGTTTCGGTCGAAGAGACGTGTAACAGGGCATGACTTTAGTTCGTACCGAAAGCTCTAAAAAAGCCGGGGCTTTAGCCCCTGCACATGATGAACATGAAAGATTTGGAGTGTAAGGAGAGGATATTATGGATCAATTTCCAGTACTGCTTCGGAAAGACCGCAGACCCATCCGCTACCTCGTGGTGGATGACTCGGTCTTCGCCCGCAAGAACGTTGCGAAGATGGTTGAGGCATTCGGCGGTGAGATTGTCGGTGAAGCTGGTGATGGCTGCACTGCGATCACCGAGTTCGACCGCACCTCGCCTGACATGGTGCTCATGGACATCACAATGCCCCAGATGGAAGGCATTGAAGCCGCCGAACGCATCGTCCGGGCGCATCCTGATGCGCGCATCGTGATGGTGTCTTCTGTGGGATACCAGGAAAACATTGTGGCTGCGCTGCAAAAAGGCGCCCGTCACTTTGTCCAGAAACCCGTGAAGGCGGAAATCCTTTATGAAGTGATTAAGTACGTGATGGGTGACGACGCCGCAATCGCCACGCCCACCGTGCAGGAGAGCTGATCTCATGAAGATGGAACTGATTCAACCCTTCATCAACGCGGCCGATGCCGTGCTGGCTGAGACGCTGCAATGCCCCACACGCATCGGCGATGTCACCATGGACGAGGAAGCTTATCGCCGCAAGGGCGTTGCCTCTATGGTGACCATTAAAGGCGATATTGAAGGCCGGATCATCTTCGATATTGATACGCCTACGGCAGCAAAGGTCGCCAGCTATCTTTCCGGCAGCCCCGTACCGGAGTCCGACGAAGTGGCGCGCGAAACCGTTTGTGAACTCGCCAACATGGTGATCGGCAGCGCCATCACCATGCTCAACGATGAAGGCTTCCGCTTCAAAATCAATCCGCCCGTCGTACACCTTGATGAACTTGGCGAAAAAAGCAGCGAAGACCAGGAAGCGCTCGTGATGTGCTTCGACACCGACAACGGCAACGTCTTCATGAACATCGCCATGCGCTACAACCGCCGCCGCCGTCACGACAGCAGGCCAGGATAGGAATTTCTGTTGATGGCATTCAACTGACAGAGTCCCCAGAAAAAATCTTGCCTGGAATCATGAAGCTCTGCCGGTTACCATTCGATGAAAGCTGGCTGAATCGGCTAATCACCCGTCCATCGATCAATAAGCATTGAAACATCGCTCAACGTTCTATGACGCCGAGTCACGCCGTCAGGAAATGGCGGACTCGGAATTCCGTTGCGCCAGAGAGGTAGACAAAGCAATTACCTGGGCTGCATCGCGCCGACTGAAGGATACGAGCTACGATCCAACGGAGACGAGAATTTCTGGAGTCTCGTAAAACGTTCCATCAATGGCACCTATGTTTCGATAGAGCCGTTTCATACGTTTCGATATCTGACGAACATGAATTTCGTTTTAATCATCGCGGAAACCGCGAGAACCCAATCACCGACTTTGACCGCTTTGAACTTGCCGTCTCTCAGATCGTTGGAAAGCGCTTGACGTGGAACAAGCTGACCGGCAAAGAACTGGAGAAACCCCGGCCCGAACTGCCATTTAGACGTAAGCATCACTCACGAGGGAAGCGGTCTTCTTAGACCGCCTTTTCTTTGCCTTGGCCTTTTTCTTTTTGTCCAGCACCAATCGGCGCTGAAGTTCCGTATATGGAACAGCCAAAAGACGATCCATTGCGGCATCGAACACCCCGAATTCATCGGCTGTTTTCGGCTCGTATTTGTCTGGTACTTTCATGCCGTAACCTTCATAATTATCATTTGCGCTCATTTTCACCTGGGGCGCTTGGGAAGCCTATGCAGACCGATGAGAGTAATAACCCCGGCAATGATCAGGATGCTTCCGCAAATTATAATCAGGACTCCCACACAATGTCTCCACAACTAGATGCAATTTCCAGATGGCTTGCCGTCTCTCATTCGGCTTACATAATAGCCGCTATTGTCACCGTGATTGCGACCTTCGGTGTCGTGTACTTTAGCGGCAAGTATACCCGCATCAAGGAACTCGAATTGGAAAATTATAAACATCAATCTGATTTACGTATTGCTGAAGCCGACCGCAAGGCCGCAGGCTCCGTTGCCCTGGCTGCCGCAGCCCAAGCTGATACGGCAAAATCACAAAGAGAAATCGAAGAATTAAAAACAGCACAAGAAAAACTCAAAACCGAACGCACAGAAATGACACTTCGATTGCACGGATTGGAACAATCAAGTTCGAAATTGTCCGAGACAAACGCCCAAGCCCAAGAAAAAATAAAGCGCCTTGAAGAGGCACAAAAGCCGAGAAAGATATCGGAAGAACAGAAAGTCAATATAGTAAAGCTACTAAGAGCTTTCAAGGGCCAAACAGTGGAGTTACACATATACGGGCAGAACCACGAAACGATATTATTCGCACAACAAATTACGGCAATACTCCAGGAAGCTGGAATAGTCGTAAATTCTGGAGTCGTGGTGGGATCTACGGCGCAAGGATTTGGCGTAGTAGTCCACGATGCCAAGTCTCCTCCTCCACTAGCGGGAACGATAGTACACGCATTTAGCTCAGAGGGAATTCCGGTCGATGGCGTGACACGCCCAGACATCGTGCCAAATGAAGGGCAGTTCTTAATTGTCATCGGGGAGAGAGTTCCCCCAAGATAGAAACCGCCGTAGGGCGGGTCCTGGTTGGATCGTTATTGGTGTTTTCAGCTTGGCCCCTTGAGGTAACGTTCCCTTGCAATGCGGACTTTCTCCCAGCGGTACATCTCACCATCTTCAACATGGTGCATTGTGTCTGTGACATCGTGCGAGATTTCGGATTGAAGTTCCCGAACATACCCGCGCAGGACGCCCATTTTGACGATTGGAAACAAGCCGGATTCCTCAAGTTCACGGACGTGAAAAATGTCGGCATGGAGCGCCCTATTGATCTGGAAAAGAGAATGGTAGACATTGAGTCTTATGAGCCGCGGACAAGACAAAAAAAACGTATTTTGCTGCAAGGCTTTCCTGGTTCTTGGGATACTCCTGGGCTTGGAAGGTTTTGGACAGCAGGCGGCTGATCCCACCGCCATCTTATTGCAAACCAGGGAACGTTTGCTGGCAGACCTGGATCGCATGCCGCGATACACTTGCGTGCAGACCGTTACGCGGACCTATTACGATGCCAGGTTGCGGTCTCACGGCTCTTCCTGTTCAGCACTTATCGCGAACTCGGGGAAACACCGGTCGCCGGCATTCGCCTGGGACCGGCTGCGGTTAGAAGTTGCGTGGGCCAACGGCACCAACGTCTTTTCCTGGGTGGGCGCGCCACGGTTTGCCAACGACACTCTGGAAAAACTGGCTGGCGAAGGTCCACTGGGCAGCGGAGATTTCGGCGTCTTTCTTCGCGAAATCCTTCTCCGGACAAAGCTCGATTTCGTGCGGGAGCAAGTCATCAAGGGCAAGCGCCTTTTGGAATACTCCTATGACATGCCTCTCGAGAAAAGCACCTACCAGGTCAGGGCGGACAATGGATGGGCGCCGGTCGGTTATAACGGCATTATTTTGATTGATCCTGAAGCTGCGGATCTGGCGGGGTTGACCGTCCAGATTCCTAAAATGCCCTCCAAGAGTTCTGCCTGCCAGGCGACTAGTGAGCTCACATACGGGAGGACGTCCATTCACGACCGGTTGGTGCTGATTCCCCGGGAGACACGCCTTGACATATTGAATACGGCTGGGACCGAATCACAAAGCCAGACGATCTTTGCGAACTGTCGCGAGTATTCAGCCACATCTCGGCTCATCATTCTCGATGACTCACAGAGTACCTCTGCGACGCAGGTCGACACACCACCGCTCCAGCCACCCACCCCAGTACCTTCAGGATTACATTTTGATGCCCGCATCAACACTCCCATTGACTCGGATACCGCAGCGGCCGGCGACCCTATTGAAGCAGTTCTCCGATCTCCCATACATGGCAAGAACAAAGCGGTGATCGGTCCGGTCGGCGCTCGCATTCATGGCCGCTTGATGAAGATTCGTTGGCAGTCCACACCAATATCGGGCCTGGAGATCGTGGTACGGTTTGAGTCTATCGAGATCGCTGGTAGAGACGTTCCGTTGGCGGCAATTCTCAATGAACCTCACATGAAGGTATTGATGGGCCCGGCTATATCGACCTTAGAGGAACGGTGCTGCAACCAGACAACCTCGTCTTTGGCGGTACTTTCCATTTTCCAAAGGAACATATAAAAGTGAAGAACTTGGACGCGCAATGGGTTACCGTGACGCCGGAGCAAAAATAAGAAAGCGCATCACTCGTCACTGCCGGCTGGTTTGTTTCGACGTTTTACTCCTGACCCTTTCCATCCCCTGTTTTGCAGGATCGCTTGGCTTCAACTGGTATACCCGGCGGTACTCTTCGAGAGCAGGGACTAGATCACCTTTTTCTTCCAGCACGCAGGCAAGGCTGTAGTGGACCTCGGCTAGATTGGTATTGATCCGTATCGCGGCGCGGTATTCGGCGATTGCACCCTCCACATCATCACGTTCGAGGAGCGCATTGCCAAGATTGTAGTGTGGTTCAGCAAGATTGGGATCAATCTTCAGCGCCGCCCGATATTCGGTGATCGCGCCCTCCACGTCTCCCTTGGCTTTGAGTGCATTGCCAAGGTTGCCATGGGCTCCGGCGAGATTGGGATTGATTCCCAACGTGGCCCGGTATTCGGCGATTGCACCCTCCACGTCGTCACCCTCGATCAACGCGTTGCCAAGATTGCCATGGGCTTCGGCAGAATTGGGATTGATCCGCAGTGCAACTCGGAATTCGGCGATTGCACCTTCTACGTCTCCCTTGGCTTTGAGCGCATTGCCAAGGTTGCCATGAGCCTCGGCCAAATTAGGATTGATCCGCAGCGCGGCCCGGCATTCAGTGATCGCACCTTCTATGTCTCGCTTGGATTCGAGCAGCAGGTTGCCGAGATTGCCATGGGCTTCGGCAAAATTAGGATTGATCCGCAGTGCGGCTTTGAATTCAGTGATTGCGCCCTCCACATCCCGCTTCCCTTCCAGCAGCACGTTGCCCAAGTTGTAATGTGCCTCGGCGAGGTTTGGACTGATCCGCAACGCGGCTTTGTATTCAGCGATTGCTCCCTCGACGTCTCCTTGGGTCTTGAGCAGGTTTGCGAGGTTATAGTGCGGTTGGGCAAAATCGGGATTGATCCGCAACGCCTCCCTGTATTCTGCGATTGCACCCTTCACGTCTCCTTTGGCCTTAAGCGCGTTGCCGAGGTTACTGTGTGCTTCAAAAAAACTGGGATTGATCCGCAACGCAGCCTTGTACTCGGCAATTGCTCCCTCTAGATCACCCTTGGCGGCTAGGTTATTTCCGCGTGATAGATGCTCTATTGCTGTTTCCCCGCTCACTGCTGTGGCGGAAACCGCGGAGACATACGCAAAACGGGAAGAGACCAAGGTCGATTGGCTGCTTGCCCTTGCGGTATCAACCACCATCGCAGCAAGAAGAAGGTAGACTCCAATTCGCTTGATTTCCATCACAGATGGTTTAGTTTAGCTTGGATTATGGGAACACTCTTACCATAAACGGCGTCTGCAGCGCACACCCCGATGTACACGTAAAGTCGCGCTGTGGGGCTGGCATCCGCATCAGTTCGGAATTGGTCGAAGTGCGAATGATCGAGACATTTTGACTGTTGGCGTTGACCGCATAGACACGCGAAGCGTCATTCGCAGCATCGACAGAAACAGCGCCGGAGCCCACGGTAATCGTCTGAGTTTCATGCAAGGCGACCGCATCAATAACGCTCACTCGATTTCCTGTGCATGACGCCAAGCTGCCAACCAAGTTGGTGTGATTGGTTCCCGACGGACATCCACCCAGCGCAGCGTAGGCGCGTGTGCCATCTGAGAGTGCAACAACCGATACAGCGGGTCCCGAAAGAGCGACATCGGCAATCTTCGTCGGTACGATGCCTGCTCCCAGGTTTATCGTGTCTCCTTTGATCACACTCAAGGTGCTGCTTCCAGTATTGGTCACATACACTCGCTTCAAATTGGGATCAAAATATGCAAAGTTGGGTGACGCACCTACTGGAATCGTCGTAATCACCTGGTCGATTCCTGTATCGATTACGCTCACGGTGCCGTCTCCTTGGTTGACGACGTAAACTGCCTGAGTATCGGCACTCATAACGGCCCAGATCGGCTGCGACCCGACTGCAATATTTTTGATAAATGAATTGTCAACGGCCGAAAACACAGTCACATTATTGCTGCCGCCGTTCACTACGTACATCTTCGTGGCCCCAACCCCTGTGGTTCCGATCGAGCCTGCAATCGAAACCGGTTGCGTTCCTACCGGTACAGCAGCATTGGCTACCGTTCCCACGATCGGGATTACGCTTACATCATTGGAAGTACTATTGGCGATATACAAGTTGCCGTTGACGCCCACTCCGGCGGCTATCTGACCACTGGTCGCGGCCGGCAGGACAGATGTGGTGATCGCCGAAGAGGTCGGAAGCAGCGCAATATAGAGAGTGACAGTATTATCTCCA
>DASZFK010000228.1:0-3121 GCA_035939855.1 Candidatus Angelobacter sp. | reverse complement strand
AGATGTAGGTGAAATCTGGATTTCCTACCGAGTGAGGACGCAAAATTCCAACCGACTGACAGTGTTAGAAGGATTCGACAGGCGACCCTTGCCAGTTGCGGTATAAGCCCTCCCTGCTTAGCTCAGTATCCGCTTTGTTGCCAATATCTTGCATTAGCCTCCGGTTCCCTTCCTGAAACGGTACAACACGTGCATTTGAACGATTCGGCTTCTGCGCCTTTGGATGGACAAGTGTCCAGGGTCGGAATGAAAAATCGCCAGTAAAGGGAAGGTCATGACACAAGATAAAGCTGAACACCATGTGATTTTTGCTTCCACAGTTCTGCTGCTGCTTTTTGTTGGCCTTACGCTTTTTATCGCCTCGATTGCCCGGGCAAACCCCGGTCCAGACGGGGCAGCCAGCAGTGCGACATTTCGGACCAAATGCGTAATGTGCCACGGTTCCGACGGAAGCGGGTCTGAGGTCGGAAAAAGCATGAACGTTCCAGACCTTCGTTCGCAGGCAGTCCAAAAGCTGTCGGACGCCGAACTCACTCAGATCATTTCGAATGGCAAGGGTGGAATGCCTGCTTTCAAGGATTCGCTCAGCGAGGATCAGACTCGCGCGCTAGTGGCGCACATTCGCTCGCTGCGTCAAAAGAAGTAATCCGGCCACACCGGAGATTCCAGTGACAAACGTCACGCGCAGGTTATTTCTGGGGCAGGCAAGCGCCAGCCTTGCCGCATTGGGTGCAATGACATCCGGCGCGAATCCGCAATTGGTCCACAAACGATCGGATTGGAAAATTGGTGAGTTCGATCGCTTGGTCACGAATCCCTATCGCGTGAAGCAAGTTTTTGATGAGAACCAGATTGGGGGCGGCAAGTTCCTGAATAATATCAAGAACTCCCTGAACGGCCTGCACTTTGGTTTCAACATCCCATCGGACCAGATCAAAATCATTGCCGCCATGCATGGCCCCGCGAACGCGCTCAATTTCGACGACTACATTTGGCAAAAATATCGCATCGGGGAATGGCTGAAGGTGCAGGACCCCAAGACCGGACAACCCGCCGTGCGTAATCCGTTTTTTGCTAGCAAGGCGGCGCCGGAGATGCATTACCCGACGCAAGACCCGGACGACGAGAATTCTCTGTTCCAGGACGTCAGTATTCAGGCGTTACAACTCAGGGGAGTGCAGTTTCTTTGCTGTCATACCGCGACGGAAGAGCAGGCCCGGGGACTGATTGCGCACCAAAACCTGAGGCAGCAACCCGAAGAGATTGTGAAGGAGATGCTGGCGCACACGCTCCCCGATGTGCTGGTTGTTGCATCGATGGTGGCGGCTATTGCCCTGCTGCAAACGGATGGTCATTACAGCTACATCACGGTATGAGACGGAAGTGAGGAGAATGCTATCTGACAAGTGCTCCAGCGCAGGCTGCGTATCACGAGCAACTGTCTGGCTAGAAACACAACGAAAAGCTTGCTCGCGTTCCCGAGGTGGGGTCATCAATCGACCAAAGGACTCACAAGGAGGTTCCTGCGGTTCTCGAGTCCTAGTTTCCTGAGAACATTGGAGACATGGAATTTCGCCGTACGCTCACAGATATTCAACTGGTACGCAATCTCCTTGTTTGTAAGGTGCCTGAAAAGAAGCTGGAGCACTTGGCCCTCCCGTGCTGTCAGTGATTGCCCCGCCAGAAGCTGCGTATCGAGCAACGTCTTCATCTGTTTCACAAATGACAGCAGCACTTCCGAAGGCACCCAAAGCCGGCCACGGAGTAAAGCTATGGCCGCCTTTGGAATTTCCGCTTTCCACTTCTTGTGCAAGGTCACGAAACCGTCGATTCCCCAATGAAATAGGAGCATAATCTCGCTTTCATCGCTCCTATCGGGGGGAAGAAGGGCCAGGAATTTACTGCCCGGCGAATTGGCACGCAATCGGCCGGTCAATGGCCCCAAAGGCAAGTTCAAGGAACATCCATCCAGCAGGAAAAGCCGCGGGCGACTCGGTGGTTTGAGTGTCTCGGCTTCATTTGTGGCGTGGGGCAGGAGCAGCTTGACTAGACCTTGTTGGACAGAGAGTGCCTGCTCAATGTCGCGGGCACCCAGGAGGTGAGAGCTAACCACTTGAAGGGCGAGAGCCATCAAGGCCTCCGCCGCCTCGTTCCGAAACGCGCTTCCCAAGAATCCCTAAAAACCAACTGGCCGCTGCGTTACGCAAAGTACGAGGGGAGGACTCTGCCGCAGGGTCGGGCGTATCAACCGAAAAGGTAGAATACTTTTTTTTCGCGAACATTTACAATCAAAATAAAATGGATTAAAGATTACCTACGCTTTCCATAAGCCATCCGCCGCGTCTCGCACGCATTGTCCACTCTCTTCTCCTTCTCTTTGCTGACCTCGGATCGGCCAGGGAGGGCCAGCAGAAACTGCACCAATCAATTGAATCTGGGACGTGGTAATTGCCAGGAAACGGCATGAGCATGTGGCTTCGAAAGAGGAATTTGCCAGGCTAGCCCATCTGGCAATGTTCAATAGGTTGCTTACGCGCCTGGGTCATTTCAGTGCTCCAGTCGCGCTCAGAAAGACAGTAAGACGCCGCGAGCCGGTTTTGATCTCTCTCCAGATTGGTTGCGGGCGAGTCCCTCCCGCTAAGGCAATCCAGTGCGACAGAGATCGGGATCTGTATAGGCAATTACTCTGGTTGCCTGCCAGGTCGGGACGTCCTCCTCTGCAGTCCAAATAAGCATGCTGACTCCGTTCCTTGCTATGCCGCGCCATGCATAAGCAAACGGATGACGCCTCGAATGGAGTTTGTCGTATATATCCGCTTGTTGTTCGCAAAGATGGGTCACGAAAGGGGTTGTTTCATGAGAGAAAGACGACTGATAGCAGGTGAGGAGAGGAGTATGCCATGAAAGTACGAGTGTTTGTTGTCTTGGTCGTGGTGTGTTGTGCGGTGGCCATGGTGTCATCAATCGGTTCGCAGAAGGTGCTCTCGCAAAATCCCACAGCGCCCGTAGTCAAGGCCCTGCCGGCAGGCTTCACCATTCCGCCTCAGGATGTGCCCTGCATCTTGCCCGGTATGCGTGTCAATCTGCAATGCCTCATTAAGAACGATCCCGACTTCATCCG
>DASZFK010000227.1:0-6765 GCA_035939855.1 Candidatus Angelobacter sp. | reverse complement strand
CTCAACGAATTCCTGGAGATGGAAGGATACAACGTCATCGAAGCTGCCGATTTGAAATCCGCGCGACAGGTCCTTGAGAACGGCTACCCCGATGTTGCCATCACTGACTTTGACTTGCCCGATGGCAATGCCCTGGATTTTTTGAACTTCGTTAGATCCATGAACATCGCGATGAAAACGATGGTTCTTACCGGGCACGGCTCGATTGAGTTGGCCGTGCAGGCCATCAAAGAAGGTGCGGAACAATTCCTGACCAAGCCCGTAGATTTTGCGCTATTGAGAACCTATCTGCTTGCTTGCCTGGAACAGCAGAAAAATAAACGCCAGCAACTCGCCCGCACGCGCAAAGATGTACGCCATGAAAGAGATCCTTTTCTGGGCGCCAGTTCGTTGATCAAGCAGTTGTCGCAAGAGGTGCGCAAGATCATCCAGACAGAGCGTCCTATTCTTTTGCAAGGCGAAACTGGAACAGGCAAGGGAGTTCTGGCGCAATGGATACATCAAAATGGTCCCCGGTCAGAAGAATCATTGGTGGATGTAAATTGCGCCGGACTATCCAAAGAACTTTTGGAATCTGAGTTGTTTGGATATGAGAAAGGAGCATTCACCGGCGCTGCCAACAGCAAACAAGGATTAGTGGAAGTAGCCCACCGCGGCATTTTATTTCTCGATGAGATTGGCGAAATGGACCTGACGGTGCAGCCCAAGCTGTTGAAAGTGCTGGAAGATAATCGTTTTCGGAGGTTGGGCGACGTCCGTGAGCGAACCACTGATATCCAGGTGATCGCGGCAACCAACCGCGACCTGATGCAGTCTGCGAAAGAGAACAAATTCCGTGAAGACCTGTATTACCGCATCAGCACCTTCCGAATCCAGCTACCGCCATTGCGTGAACGGATCGAAGATATTCCTTTACTGGCAAATTCCATTCTGCGAGCGCTCGCCGGCGACCTGGCCCGCGAACAAAAAGAGCTGAGCAAGGCGGCGGAAGCGGAGTTAAAGGCCTACTACTGGCCTGGAAACATACGCGAACTCAGAAATGTTTTGGAGCGAGTGGCTTTGGTTTGTGAAAACCGGGTGATCGAGCCGCGCGATCTGGCGCTCGCCCAAGGTACTGCTGCAACTCCAAATATCGGTGTTGTTCCCGAAATGACGCTCGACGAGCTTGAGCGCTGGCGCATTGCCCAGGTAATGGAAGAAGAAAAAGGCAAGGTTCCCCAGGCTGCAGTAAGGCTGGGAATTCCTCGCAGCACTCTTTATCAGAAGATCAAAGTCCTCGGAATTCCCATTGAGTCGCATAACTAGAGCAGTCAGCACTCAGCTCTCAGCCAAATCAAAACCAAGTAGCCACTAATCCACGCGAACGGTCACGAATCAATCACTTATTCGCCGGGCCTTTGTGACGTCGAGAATCAGTGTCTGTAGACTGGAGCTGCTATTTCCTGAGGTGGCACATCTGTGGGAGAGTCGCCATCTGTTTGCCAAGGCTCCTTTGCGCCTTTGTTTGTTTGATTGTGGCTCGGGGCTCCATTATTCATGAGCAACGCCAGTTCCACGCGGTTCCAAACTCCCATCTTTTTAAAGATGCGCGAGAGTTCGTTGCGAACGCTTTGCTCCTTGATCTTGAGGCTGCGCGCAATCTCTTTGTTGGGATAAGCCTGGGCGACGAATTCGGCGATGCGTCTCTGCGCAGGGCTTAGCTGATAGAGATCAAATTTAGCCCGCTCCTGAATCTCCATCCGCACGTCGCTCACATTGTTGAGCGACTGGACAAACTGGTGATGGGCAGTGGAGGTCGTGGCCTCTCCCCTTGAATGTAACAGGATCACCAGCGTGCCCCGGCAGAATTCCTGCACAAACCGGAGAATCTTAAGCCGGTCCACATCGTGTTCGGCCGGATTGATTTCCAGGATGAGCGCCGCCACTTCGCGCTTCTGCAACAGTTGTTTGGCGCGCACCATGTCAGACGTTACGGTGATGCGCCAGCCCGCCTGGCGAAGGGATGCTAAAAGATCTTCTTGCACGCCATGCTTTAAGGGAAGTATTAGTAATTCGTCCATTGTGAAAACTCCAGGTTTGTTGACTGTGCAGATAATCGGCTGCTTTGGCGGAAACTTTCGTCGCTGCCAGGAAAACTTTTAAATCCTTCGAGATGTAAGCTTGCTGGCTGTCCAATCCCCACACATTTCTGTCTGTATTCCAGAATCGAAACGGGACGGTCCGGGAAGAGCAGTACTCGTGTCCCTGTGTTTGGAATCACTTACGAGTACTACAGTTTTGGCCCGAGGCGTGCTTTTGTAGCCATCAGGTAAGGCTTTTGCACGAACGATGAGGGGTTTAAGGAGGAGAGATCAAATGAGTATGAATGTTGTTGATTCAATGCAGCCCGAATTGGTAGTCCAGAATTATTTCAACCAGGTGGAAGCCATTGCGTCCCGCGTCAAAAGCCGCGTGCCCGCTCACATTGACGTTCAGGACCTGGTCCAGACTGGAATGATCGGACTGCTGGAAGCATCGGAACAATTCAATCCTTTACGAGAGGTCGAGTTTTCGACTTACGCGAACTCGCGAATCACGGGAGCGATTCTCGATGAGATGAAGAGATGGGACAGTTGTTCCCTCTCGGATCGAAAGAATGGACACGCCATCGAACAGGCAAAAAAACAACTACGGAAGATCAGCGGCGACGAGCCAAATAGCGAGCAGATAGCAGAAGCAGTGGGACTCGGCCTTGAAGAGTATGACCGCAACCTTTGTCATCGGGTCGGATCATATCGACACGTGTCAGCAGCCCGCGTGAGTACCATGATTCAATAGCTCTTTGGCGCCACAAAAACTTTGTTGTAGTCCTCCTCCTTCTTCTTTCAGCCACAAGGAAAATTCTCCTTGTGGCTTTTTTGCAGGCTTGACAATTTGGTCCAATAATATGCATCATGAGCTATATGCCTATGAAGGAATAATGTGCATTCCAAGGAGGAAAGATTTCATGAATTTCTTCGGCGGCTAGCTTTACTGCCTTGCGCGAGCAGTGCATCTGATGCCAGGAAACAGCTCGACTGCACCTTAAATGAGGTCGAAGACGAGATGACCGACATTCCGTATGACCCAACGCAATGGCAGGGTGATGGGCGAATGTACCCGCCCCAAGACGACAGCCTTCGAAGTACAAAAAATCCAGATGTGATGTGTTTTCGGTCAAAGGGTCACAGAACTTACATAAGTCAGGGCGGTGCGATTGAGATCCGAGAGGTTTCTAATAAGTTGGTATTTTCAAAACCGGGATCGGACGGAAAGACAATTGCTGACCTTCTTGGCTAGAAAACTGGTGGTGAGTCATGAATCAAATCGAGCGATTAGCGGAGAGGGTTGCGTCAGAGGTTCCTGAAGCAAAAACGAATTTGGACAGACCAGCGCGGCAATCCGGCACTTGGTGGTTAGATGCCGATCTTCATGGACATTGCGTAGTCACGGAATGGCGGCCTGGCAAGGGTTTTGGTATATCAGCATCTCCCTCGCGCACCTATGGAGAAGGTCCCGACGAGATATTCCCTGACCTGAGGAGCGCTGGTGATCGAGTCGTCGCTCTTCTGCGTGGGCGCGAGTATACCCAACCACCTCGTGAAATGTTTCTGACGGGGCTTCGAGATATTCGCAGGGTTTCCCAAGACGATCTGGCCAAACGGTTGAAGGTCAGTCAGGCAACTGTTTCGAAAATGGAGCGACGCTCTAACATGTATTTGACAACCCTACGCAAGATGGTGGCAGCGTTGGGTGGCGAGCTTGAGATCAGAGCAAAGTTCCCGGAAGGCGTCGTGAAGATTAAGCAGTTTAGCGAACGATGAACTTCATCGACCATGAAAATTTTGCAAGTGGAGATGGAATTACTACTCGGCCCAGGCCTACCCACCCTCAATAAACCCTTTATTTTCAATAATCCACGAATGGCCGTAAGGATGCAATTTGAGAAGGGCAGACGAAGTGGCGCGCATCGGGGCGCTTTCGAATGGATCTAACGGCCAGAGGTCCTTCGAAAGTGCCCCGGTGCATTTTGAGGCGCTTTGCAGGCGTGAGCGAAGCGGAAGCCTTGTCACCCTGAAGTGAGCAAAGCGAGCTGAAGGGCTGCAGCCGAAATCCTGAGCGTATTCTGCGAAGGATCGTTTGGCTTGAATCTTGAGGCGCTTTGCAGGCGTGAGCGAAGCGGGAGCCTTGTCACCCTGAAGTGAGCAAAGCGAGCTGAAGGGCTGCAGCCGCAATCCTGAGCGTATTTTGCGAAGGATCGCTTGGTACGGATTTCTTATTCTCTAAACGACAACGTGTTTTGAAAAACCGTGCTTTTTCCTGCAAATTTAAATCGGCCAAAACCATCCAGATCCTCTGCGGCCTCTGCGGTTGGTTGATTTGACTTCTCTGTGTTCCTCCGCGGCCTCTGTGGTAAATCTGCCTTTGTCTTTCCTTTGCGCCCTTAGCGTCCTTATGCGGCGAATATTGGCTTGTCGCTCCGCTACGCTGCGTAAATCGGCGGCAAGCCTCGGCTGTTATACCAGTTGCACTTTTTCCCGCAGGTCGATTCCGGCGCGGCGCAGCAGGCCGGCTATTTCTCCATCGTTGAGGCGGGTGGCGTCGTATTCCACGCGGATGGTGTGTTCCTTCTCAGCGAATTTGATCTTGCGGACGCCGTACACTTCACGAGCATGATTCAGCGCCAGCATCTCTTTTTCTCCCGGCGGTGTGCCGTACTTAAAAACCACATCCAACAAGGTCATTGAGCTTCCTCACAAAGTATTGAATCGAGAAACACTCTAATATAGTCGAAGTCAGGTTAGATAAACACTACTATGGCACCCCAGGAACATCCGTCTGGCACGACACAGCCTCGACCCAATACTGTGCTCGATCCGGTCTGCGGCATGTTTGTTGATCCGGCCACAGCCCGAGGATCAGCCGAATACCGGGGCACAACTTACTATTTTTGCAGTCCACGATGTGAGCAGCGCTTCAAGGACGAACCGGAAAAATATCTGGCCCCAAAATCGACCCAGGGACTGGTGGCTCTTGGGACAGGCGTGACAGAAAAGTCTAAACGAGCAGCGCCACCGCCTTCCGAACACGAGCGGCACCAAACCGTGACTTATATATGTCCCATGGATCCCGAAGTGCGGGAGAGCAACCCCGGACCATGTCCTGTCTGTGGCATGGCTCTCGAACCCGAAACTATCGAATACACCTGTCCGATGCATCCCGAGATTAGCCGCAGCGGTCCGGGAGAGTGCCCGGTATGCGGCATGGCCTTAGAGCCGCGGCGGATTGCAGGAGTGCATGAAGAGGATGATTCAGAGTTGCGCTCCATGCAGCGGCGCTTCTGGGTGAGCGTTGCACTGAGCGTTCCGCTGTTGATTGTTTCCATGGCCGTGCCGCCCGAGAAGTTACCACTCGGCTGGTATGCGTGGCTGCAGTTTGCCCTGGCGACACCAGTAGTGTTGTGGGGAGGCTGGCCATTTTTTCAGCGTGGCTGGGCTTCGCTAGTCAATCGCAGCCTGAACATGTTTACCCTGATTGCCATGGGTACGGGCGCAGCTTATGTCTACAGCGCCGTAGCAGCCCTTCTGCCGGGCATTCTTCCTGATTCAGTTCGACATCCCGATGGAACGGCTGAAGTTTATTTTGAGGTCAGCGGCGTAATTGTGACCCTGGTTCTGTTGGGCCAAGTCCTGGAGTTGAGAGCGCGCAAGCAGACAAGAGGAGCCATGAGGGCCTTGCTCGATCTGGCCCCCAAAACGGCTAGAAGAGTGCGCCCTGATGGCGGTGACGAAGAGATTCCGCTGGAGCATGTAAGTCAAGGGGACCGGTTGCGTGTCCGCCCAGGAGATCGTGTGCCCGTGGATGGAATCGTCGAGGAAGGCCGCAGTTCTGTGGACGAATCCATGATTACGGGCGAGCCGATCCCGGAAGAAAAGCAACTTGGAAGCGCTGTAATTGGCGGCACCATCAACCAAAACGGCTCTTTCATTATGCGCACCGAAAAGGTCGGCTCGGAAACCCTGCTTGCGCAGATCGTGCGGATGGTGGCCGAGGCCCAACGCACGCGCGCTCCGATCCAGTCGCTGGCCGATAAAGTCGCAGCTTATTTTGTTCCCGCAGTGGTGCTGATCGCTGTGCTGACTTTTCTCACATGGCTGCTGGTCGGCCCAGAACCTCAGTTTGCTCATGCCCTGGTGAACGCTGTTGCGGTCTTGATTATCGCCTGTCCGTGTGCTCTGGGGCTGGCAACCCCGATGGCGATCATGGTTGGCACGGGACGCGGCGCTCATGCTGGAATCCTGATCAAGAATGCTGAAGCGCTGGAAGCACTGGAAAAAGTGGATACGCTGGTCTTCGATAAGACCGGAACGCTCACCGAAGGCAAGCCACGGATCACGACTGTGGTTTCAACAGGAGTAGTCACAGAACAAGAGTTGCTGCGTCTGGCTGCTACCCTGGAACGAGCCAGCGAGCATCCCCTGGCAGCAGCGATTGTGAAGGGAGCAGTGGAGAGAGGTTATCCCCTCGGTAGCGCGAACGCGGTGAATTTCCAGTCCATCACAGGCAAAGGCGTTGTCGGCAAAGTCGATGGACGAGAGATAGTGATCGGCAATCCATCGTTGTTTGCAGACATGAACATCAATGCCGGTGCGCTTGGAACACAGGCCGACGACTTTCGCCGCCACGGACATACTGTTGTCCTGGTTGCGGTCGATCACAAAGCGGCAGGAATCATTGCTATCTCCG
>DASZFK010000226.1:0-7147 GCA_035939855.1 Candidatus Angelobacter sp. | reverse complement strand
AATCGCTCGGGAAAATGCGGGGATCTATGGACATGCTACTTTGGACGAACTGAAGATTCTGGTGTTGCATGGCATGTTGCATCTTGCCGGGCACGATCATGAAAGCGACCAGGGAGAAATGGCGGCAAAGGAATCATTATTACGAACGAAACTGAAACTGCCGGATTCCCTCATTGACCGCGCGCACTCGCTCCGTCATCATGCCGGACGCCACCATCCGGCCAGGAAAAAGCGATGAATGTTGTGACGTATCTGGTTCTCCTGCTTCTTTCCGCGCTGCTGACGTTGGTTTCTTACGTGGAGCGCCTCTATACCGAGAGTGGAAAGTTTTTATCGCGCGAGTTTCAGGAAAATATCGAAGCCTTTGAAAACCGGGTTGAACCACGGCTCAATGCAGTGAGTGGAAGAGCGGCGCTGGCCATTGGGATACTGGTACAGCTCATCACAGCGGCTATTGCAATGATCTTGAGCTGGCTGGTCTTTACCGATCCCAACAGGAATTGGAAAGAAGTCATGCAAATCGTGGTGGTCCTGATCGTTGTGGTCATCACTTGCAACCGACTACTGCCTTATGTGATGTTTACGAGAACAGAAGGTGTGTGGCTTGTCAGGTTCATCTCTGTTCTTCAACTCCTGATTTATCTCATGCTGCCTGTCACCCTGATCCTGGGTTTTGGGCTGTCAGTAGCCGCACTTGCGGAACCCCACGAACCAGAGGAGCCTGAGCACCCATCGGAAGCGGTGGAGGCGCTGATCGAGGCCGGGCAAGAAGAGGGCATTCTGCAGGAAAGCGACCGCGAGTTGATCCAATCGGTTGTTGAGTTTGGAGACAAGACAGTGCGCGAGGTTATGACGGCGCGCCCTGAGATCGCCGCGGTTCCCGCGGATATGACCGTGGAGCAATTCAGGGTCATGCTGCGAGAACGACCGCACACGCGGGTACCGGTTTACGTATCTAACATCGACGAAATTCAGGGCATGGTGCTGTCCCATGATGTAATCGCAATCCCGGATGACGAAGCCAAGGTCACCATGGTTCGCAAGCTCATGCGTCCTGTGCTCTTCGTGCCCGAAACCAAAAAGACCTCTGAGCTGTTACGGGAGATGCAGCGTGAAAACATACATCTAGCGGTGGTGATCGATGAATATGGAGCCGTAGCCGGGATCGTCACTATGGAAGATCTGGTGGAAGAAATCGTGGGCGAAATCCGCGATGAACATGAAGATGAGAGCGACGTAGTTCACGAAGGCAAGGACGCCTACATCGTTCGCGGCAATGTCGATATCGATCGCCTGAATGATCTATTTGACCTGCGGGTCGAGCCACATGAAGCCACCACCATTGGCGGCCTTGTGAGCGCCTTGGCTGGGCGGATTCTCCAGCCGGGCGAGGTCGTTGAAGAAGATGGTCTGCGTTTCGAAGTTCTGCAATCGACCAGGCGCAGGATCGAAAAAATAAGGGTGAGCCGCTCCGCGCCCGGCGTTTCAGCGAAAGAAAAGCTGGCATAATATGGCATTCCGTTCCGGTTTCGTTTCCATCATCGGCCGCCCGAATGCGGGAAAGAGCACCCTTCTGAACAGCCTGACGGGAGAAAAGATCGCCATTGTTACCCCGAAACCTCAGACCACGCGTCATCGCATCCAGGGAATATTGAATGTGAAAGCGCAGAAGGGGCGTCCCGCGGGGCAGATCGTTTTCATTGATACGCCCGGTGTCCACAAGGCCGACAGCAGGCTGAACCGCAAGATGATGCGCGAGATTCACGAGGCTCTGGAAAGCCGCGACCTGGTCCTGGTGGTAGTGGACGCCAGCGAAAAGTTCGGCGTTGAGAATGAACAGGTGCTTGAAATCGTCAAGAAAACCGCGGGCCCGGTCTTCCTCCTGCTGAACAAAGTTGACAAGATCAAAAAAGAAAGGCTTCTTCCCCTGATCGAGCAGTTCAACAAGTTGCATCCGTTCCAGGAAGTGATTCCCATTTCCGCCATCAAACAAGATGGCTTGGAGGTGCTGCTCGATAAGATCATCCGTGCCCTGCCGGAAGGTCCGCGCTATTTTCCCGAGGACCAACTCACCGACCAGCCAGAACGCTTTCTAGCTTCGGAGATCATCCGCGAAAAAGTGCTGCTGCAAACAGGGGAAGAGGTGCCCTATGCGTCGGCTGTGATCATCGACCGTTTTGAAGAGCTGCCAAAGCTCAATCGCATCGCCGCAACCATTTATTGCGAGCGTGAGGGGCAAAAAGGAATCCTGATCGGCAAAGGCGGCGACAAGTTAAAAAAGATCGGCACTGCGGCCCGCCACGAACTGGAGCATCTACTGAATAAGAAAATTTTTCTCGAACTGTTTGTGAAGGTAAAACCCGGTTGGCGGCAGTCAGCGGCATTTGTTGAAGACCTGGATTGGCGAAGACAGTTGGAGGGTTTAACGGGACAGAGCGGAGAGGAAAGCTAGCCAAAATATTTGAAATTCATAACTCGTGTGTATTGCCAAAATCGCCACGTCGGCGCACCTCAGTGCAGGCTCCATTGCCAAAATTGACGAAATTTTTGTCTCATAATCTTCCTCCTCAAAATGGACTGCGCTGTAAATACAGGCCGTAAGAATATGGCTTTATTCATTGAGGAAGACAGGCTGCTCGTTAGATTTTAGGGAATGTTGCTACAATTACCCACTTACGAAATTACCCATTTACCCAATCCCTTCACTCCTTCACCGCGATCCCCAAGGTCTTCATTTTGCGGTAAAGATGGCTGCGCTCCAGGCCCAAAACTTCTGCGGTTCGGGTGACGTTGCCGTGATTCTCGTCGAGCTTTTTCAAGATGTAATCGCGTTCGTAAGCGGCGCGGGCCTGGTGCAAGGTAGAGAAGCCGGCTGGGGCGCGTCCTGATCCGTCACGATAAACCAGAGGTGGCAGGTGTTTGCGCTCGATCTTGTGGATTGCGGGGTTCATGATCACGATACGCTCAATCACATTGCGTAACTCGCGCACATTGCCGGGCCATGAATAGCGCACCAGGGTATCGACCGCGTCATCGGTCATTTCTTTCGTCCGGCGGCTGTATGCGGCTGAAAATTCTTTGAGGAAATGCCGGGTCAATTGCGGTATATCTTCTTTGCGCTCCCGTAGCGGGGGAACGTAAAAGGGAATCACGTTCAAGCGGTAAAACAGATCCTCTCTGAAATTTCCCTTGGAGATTTCGTCTTCGAGGTTCTTATTGGTAGCAGCGATCACCCGCACGTCGACGCGAATCGCCTCATCATCGCCGACGCGGGTAAAGCGTTGCTCATCGAGGGTCCGCAAGACTTTGGATTGGGTCTTCAGGCTCATGTCTCCCACTTCATCGAGAAACAGCGTGCCGCCATCTGCCTTTTCGAATTTGCCTTCTTTGTCTCCAGCGGCGCCGGGCAGGGCGCCCTTGCGATGACCAAACAGTTCGCTTTCGATCCAGTCTTCAGGAATGGCGGCACAGTTCACCTCGACAAACAGATTGTCTTTTCTCAGGCTTTGTGTGTGGATGGCAAGCGCTACAAGTTCTTTGCCTGTGCCCGACTCGCCGTAAATAAGGACACGGCCATTGGTGGGAGCCATCACACCCATCTGCTGGCGCAACGCTTTCATAGGAATGCTGTCGCCTACGATGACGCTCTTGGATTGGACCTGTTTTTTGAACTCCGCGTTTTCGCGGCGCAGATGATGAGACTCGAGGGCGTTCTTAATCAGGATGAGGGTCTTATCCAGAGAAAGAGGTTTTTCCAGAAAGTCGAAGGCCCCCAGCTTAGTGGCGCGAACGGCTGTGTCGATGGTGCCGTGGCCGGAGATCATGATGACCTCGGGATGGTCCTCCATCTGCTTGATCCTCTCCAGAGTCTCCAGCCCGTCCATTCCCGGGAGCCAGACGTCGAGCAAAACCAGTTCGCAGTTGCGCTTCTTGAGTTGCTCGATGCAGGCCTCGCCGCTTTCGGCGAGCAGCACTTTGTAGCCTTCATCTTCGAGGACGCCCCGCAGCGATTCGCGAATATCTCGTTCGTCATCGACTACCAGGATGCTATGCATTTCGCATCACCGTCGCTACAGTCTCCGCCGCCAACGGCAGTTCGACGACAAACCTGGTTCCCACAGGGCGGTTTTCTTCTACCCGGATGGAGCCGCGATGATCTTCGATAATGCGGCGCACAATCGCGAGTCCCAGCCCGGTGCCTCGCTTCTTAGTCGAAAAGTAAGGGAGAAAGAGCTTTTCCTTGACCTCGCGGGTTACACCGTGGCCGGTATCGGCCACTACGATCTCAACTGCATCTTTGGTTTCCACGAGGGTGGTCGAAATAAGTATCTCGTGCAGCAATGAGTCTTGCATGGCTTCGATTGCATTATCAATCAAGTTGGCCAGGGCCCTTTTGATGGCTTCCGGGTCGGCCAGGGCCATGGGCAGCAACTCGTCCAGATGCTTCTGCACGGTAATGCCATCCAATTGACCGGAAAACATGCCAAGGGTGTTTTCGACAATTTCGTTTACATCGGCGGGCCGTGGCTGCGCAGCCGGGAAGCGAGCCAGGGAAGAGAACTCGTCTACCAGGGAACGCACGGTCTCCACCGCGCCAGCGATGGTCTCAGCGCAGCCCCGGATCACGGCCAGGGATGCATCATCGGGGGTTGTGCCTCGATCGAGGTGCCGGAGTACACGGTCTGCCGAGAGAGCGATCGGGGTGAGAGGGTTTTTGATTTCGTGGGCCACGCGCCGCGCCACTTCGCGCCAGGCAGCTTCTTTCTGGGCTTTGAGCAAGTCGCTGAAGTCTTCAAAAACCACGACGTAGCCAAGCTGCTGCTCGCCATGCTGGACGGAAGAAGCGGTTACGGTTACATTCAGCTTATCTCGCAGCACCGGAATCTCAAGCTGCGCGGCAGTCACTGATTTGCGGGCCGCTCTCCTGAGCAGATACTCGAGATCATCAGCCACGTCTGCCGGGAATATCGCTCTCAGGCGTGAACCGGCGAGAGGAGCGCCCCCGTTTGGCGAGAACATGCGTCCAAAGGCCGCGTTGCTGTGAGACACCCTTTGTTCAGGATCAAGCGAAAGAACGCCGGTTGGGATGCTTTCCAAGATGGTCTCGATGTGCCGGCGACGTTGTTCCAATTCGGTATTGCTCTCCACCAGGGCGCGCGACGATTGCTCGATCTTGCGGCGGCTGGCCTCCAGTTCACCTGCCATCGTATTGAACGACGAGATCAATTCTCCCAGTTCGTCAGCGGCGGTAATTTCCACTCGATGGCCCAGATGACCGCGGGAAATTTCGCGCGTCGCCTCGGCCAAGGCCGCTACAGGACGAGTGACGAGCTTGGCTACAAACAGCGAGAACCAGGTAGCAATGAAAAGGACAAGCACAGTCAACAAGGTCAGCGACAACATGTACATGCCACGCAGCCGTTTTTTCTCCTGGCTCAAGCGGGCATAATCATTTTGGTTTTTGGTGATCTGCTCCAGCGTGGGCGAGAAATCTTTAGGAAGTGGAATTCCGACTAAGATCTTTCCATTCCCTTGCACCGGAGCCATGGAGAGAAGGTATTCGGTATTTCCCCGGGTCCACTTTTGTGGAGATTTTTCAAGCGACTCCAGCGCGGGTAATTCGGTCCTCAGTGTGTCCCAGGAGCCCGGCGAATTGAAAGCCTTTACTTCTGTGCCGTCTGCAATGGCCAGAGCAAAGCCTCCTTGCAGTGTAGGTTCGTGGCGCTGAAGTTCTTCCGCAATCCGGGAATAGTCCGCTGTTTTAAATGCGCGCTGTATTTCAGCGGAAGCAGCAATCTCCACCGCTTCCTGGCGGGAATTTTCGCTGGCATAGTCCTGTAGAAGCCTGGCGATGTGGCCGGAATCCTGTTGAAGCTGCTGGATCGGCACCGAGAACCATTTATCGATCGAACGGTTCATCAATCCATAGGAAAACATGAACATCACAATCGATGGAACAAACGACAGCAGCAAAGCCCCAACGACCATGCGCGTTCGAAACCGCGAGCCTAATACTCCAAGCTGTCGCTCGGCATAGAGCTTGATCAAGTTGCGCAACAGCACGAAGGTGAGGGCTACAAGCAGCAGGAAAATCAGGGCCGAAAGCGCTACCAGGAAAAACGTCTGCTGAACCGATCCGGGACTCAACTGCTTCAAGTTGAAGGCTGTTTGCGAGAATACCGCCAAAAAAAGAATGAGCACGGCCAATGCCAGCGGGATAAGCAAAGCGCGACGCTGGCTGACAGGCAACGAGCTTTTAGGGTCATCTTTTTTCGGTGCGGCCACAGGAGTTCCGGCTCTCGATAGAATGAACGTACGGAGGAGCTCAGGATATTATATGCATCTTCAGGGCGTGGGTGAGTTCAGAGCTTGCAAAGGAGCCACATTGTGGGGCACTCTTTTTGCAAGCCCTTGATAGAGGATAAAATAGCAATTAGGTATGAAACCCTCACAACAAGCTCGATTGCTTGAACTTGTGGCCAATCCCCCGCCGGGCAGTGACATTGAAGCTGCTAAGAAATATGGTGTCGACCTCACGCTGAACATTGAGAGGCTGTTATTGACTCCCACTGAACGCGTGCGGGAGATGGAAGGCGCTCTGCGGTTGATGGAAGAGTTGCAGCGGGCCGGTCGGCTAGTTCGGCGTAGATAATCCATGACCAATTTTGAAGCCGCACTAAAGGCTCTTTCAGAGGCTGAAGTCAGTTTTGTCATTGTTGGAGCTTATGCCGCCGTGGCCTACGGCTCAACCAACGTAACCAGCGATCTCGACATCTGCTATGAACGCACTGGGCAAAACATGAAGCGATTGGCCGTAGCGCTTGCACCCTATCATCCCCGCTTGCGCGGCGCTCCCCAAGGAATACCTTTTCTGCTCGATGATGTCACTCTCTCTAACGGAATGAACTTCACACTGCAGACTGACCTTGGAGACATTGATTTGCTCGGAGAACTATCAGGGCTGGCGCAGTTTCCGGAAGTGGCCAAGGATGCTGTTTTAATGCAGCTCTTCGGAATCTCTTACAGAGTGGCGTCTCTCGATGCCATAATTCGCTCAAAACAGGCGGCTGGACGGCCCAAAGACCTCAATGCTTTACCCGAACTGAAAGCATTAAAAGAGCTGGAAAAGAACAGATCGCAAAAAACC
>DASZFK010000225.1:0-9221 GCA_035939855.1 Candidatus Angelobacter sp. | reverse complement strand
TGGCTAGGTCTTGATGTTTGCAACAGCTTGAAGAGGGTTAGATCGAATGCTTTGGCAATCTTGAGCAGGGTAGAGAGGGAAGGGTCGATCTCCGAGCGCTCGATTTCGCCAATGTGGCCATCGTCCATGCCGGCAACTCTGGCCAGGGTTTGTTGGGACCATCCCTGGGAGCGACGGAGCTTGCGGACCTTGGGACCTAACGCTTTGCGCTTGGGAGTGTTCGGTGTTTTCTTACGTCCCTTAGGGTGATGTCGTTGCGGCTGCTTCATTTCCTGGAAATTTGTCGTTGTTGAGAGCGTTGTTTGTAAAAGCCTGGCTCAGTCCCGGTGAGCAATTGCGACAGGGTGAGGCCGAGCGCCTGGCTAAGCTTGAGGAGGCTGTCCAAAGTTGTATTAACCTCGCCGCGTTCAATAGCGCCCATAGATGCGGTGGCGAGTCCGCTTTCATAAGCGAGTTGCTGCTGCGACCAGGCTTGCCGGCTTCGGAGGTAACGAAGCCGCTTGCCAAGGTTCTTGAGGAACTGGGTTGATTCTTGATGGGTGGGATTGAGTTTAGTCATGATGGTGATCTCCTCGCGGGGTGATTCTCCAACAGCGGTCAGGCAATGCCCTCGAATAGCCGGGAGCCTTCGGTGTCGAGTGCCCGGGCTACGGCTTTTAGGGTGGAGACACCGATGTCGTGTTCTCCTCGCTCGATTTCGCCGATGTAGGAGGGACTTAAGCCGGAGAGTTCGGCCAACGCCGTTTGAGACAAGGCTTTGTCGATACGCAATTTGCGGATTCGTTCGCCCAATGCCTTTTGAATGGGCTTGGCGTTTTCTTTTCGATCGGTCCTAGGAGTCGTCAGAGCAACCGTTTTTTTGAACAAAGCTTTGGTCATTGCCTGTTTCCTGTTGCACGAATTGGCGTCGCAGCCGTCGGTGGCCAGAAAAGGCCAATGAGGAATCGGGCGTGGAGTGGTAAGTGGCCGTCCGGTTTCCTCTGAACCTCAGCGAACCCGCAAGCCGTCCTGCCTGTGCAATTGTTCGTCTCTGCGCTGACGAACAGAGGCACTCAATCGTCGTTGCCAGGACAAGCTGCGCCGAGGCTGCGGCACCGTGGAGGGCATGATCCAGTGTTCATGCGCCCAACGCTATCGCAGAAAGCGCGTGCTCATGATGGTCTAGCTCGAATCATGGTTCTCACAGGCCACGATTTCGATCTGGTTCGGGCCCAATGTTGTTCTGGGTGCGAGGCGCAGCGAAGCGACCAGCACGGCGAGATTGAAAGGCTTGTGCAGGAATTGAACGCCGTCGATCAGACGCGGATACCAGTGTTCTATGCGCGACCGGTCATAGCCGGAAGTCAACAGTACGGCCGCCTGGGGCTGGGCTTCCCGCAGTTGTTTCATGGTTTCGAAGGCGTGAGGCTCAAGCGAACCGATGTCTACGATCAACACGTCCACCGGGTGGGTTCGGCAGAAGATCAGGGCATAGGCGGGTGTTCGCGCCTGGATCACGCGGCAGCGGTAATTTTCCAGACCGCGGGCAATGATGGAGCGGACATCATCGTGGTTGTCGAACAGCAACAGGGTTGGGATTGCTTGCGCGCTGTCGAGAAGCAAAGCCGACCGGACTGGTTCGGAAAGCAGGCCGGACTCGTCAGGGCCGAGCAGCAGGGCGGGGCCGCAGACGTCCATGCCTAGGGCATCTGCGGCGATGCGGAGCAGGCAAGTGGCGGTGATGTTGACGGCCTCGGAGCGGACGCCGCAGAACAAGCTGTCCACCAAGAGCAACCCGCCGTTCTGCAAGCGAAAAGCATGGACATGGGCGCCGAGATGCAGTTTGATCTCAGCCAGAGTGAATCCGGCTTTGGGATCACGGGCGTAGACTGTGGAATCCGGCCGGTTTGGAGGAATGAGCAGGGCCAATGTCTTTGTTCCTTGTGTGAAATCGTCGAACAACTTTGTTACCAACCTTCAGGAAGCGATCTTGTATTTCTATGGGGTTGAATGGTTGAATGCCGCCCAGAAGGCCAGAGCCATCAGCAGCCCTAAAAACATCAGAAAGGCAATGACCACCCTCCTGGCCTTGTTTTGCTGTGAATCCGCTTGGTGATGCTTCATCTCGGGACTCTCCTTGTGTTGCTTAAAACTCCATTCGCCGGTGACAACGTTGAAGTCCACGGGGCCTGACTGGATCGAATCAAACAGACGTTTGAAGATGGAAATCATGACTGCTCACCGGGCGACAAACCATGAAGCGCCGCTATCTGTGCTCGCCTGGTCTGAGACTGCTCTGTGGGGCTGGTTGCAAGCTGCAAAAGAGTGTCGATGGTCTCGGTCAGATGGGGAAATTCGAAGGGCACGGGAAGAAATTCATAGGTGGCCAGTAGTTCGGCGTGTTGTTGGCAGAGGGTGTGGCGGTCATGGGCAGAGATGAGCAAAACGGGCAAATCCGGCTGAGTTGTTTTGATGGATTGCAGGCAATCCAGGGGCCGGCTGCCGAGCGCATTGATGTTGGCCAGCAGAAGATCGACGAGGCCGCCATGCTGGCGGCAAATTGTGGCGGCGTGCTTGGCGCTGAGGGCGGAGACCATGTAGAAGCCGGCCTGGGTCAATCCTTCCTCGATGATCTCTCGAAGGCTGGTATCGGCTTGCAGCAGCAAGACGGTCTGGTTGCGGGAGGGGGCGACGGCCCCCGCCGCGGATGTTCGAGCCACGGACTTCGAAACGGCGTTGAAAACCGCACCCAGGGCAGCCCCGACGAAGGGCGCGAGGATGACAGCCGACACAAGGATATGGAGGAATTGTTTGCCGGTGAAAACCAGGAATACGCTCCCGGTGGCGATGACGCTGGCGGTCAAGGCCAGGGCAGCCAAGGATACCGGGTCTGGTTTTTTCTTGAGAAAAGACGCTGTGGGCTTCTTTGAAGTCATGCTTGCTCCAATTGAAAGCGCGAGATTTTTTTAAACGAGCGAGAAGGGGCATGGACATGGATGACGTGAAAATCGCACTGGAAAACGTGGCGGCCCTGGCCGCGCACGAGGGCGCGAAATCGGGGTTGGTTGTGCCGGCCTTTAGGAGACTGGATATACCTTTGGACATCAGCGGTGTTGCTGGGCGTGATGCTGGCGCCGCCGTGCTGCCGAAACAGCTTCACTAAGAGGCAGTCGATGGTGATGCCATCGGACGAGACAAACGATGAGAGCGAAAACGGGAATGCGGGAACTTCGAGTTCACGTCCCGCAAGCTCGCTGGGCTTATCCAGCATTACGTGAACATGGACCGAGTCCCAATGGCACCGGTGCTGGGCCAATTCATGGGCAGCTTCCGAGTGATCCTTAATCAGGTGTCTCGACTTGCAAGCATTGCAGCGGACTGCCGTGAGCATGCCATGCAAGGGGCGGGCAAGCTCCAGTAATTGATCAGCGCGGCTGAGCGCGAAGGTTGATGGGGGAATGGTCTGAGCTACATTGTGCGAATATGGATCTTGCTGGCCGATAACAAGGATGGTTTGCTGCATGGCCCGGCCAACAAAGCTATGCAGGACGGCATGGATGCGCACCGCCTCAATATGCCGGCAATGCTGAGTGCGGAAGGCGGTGACATCGCTCTCTGTTCCAGGAAACTGCTGCGTGAGGCAGAAATCACAGTAGAGCTTGAAGACCACGCAGGGAAGGTGCACAGGGGCGTCGAGGAACTGGCGGTCCCGGCCTACGAACCATTCCGCACGAAACTTGAGTTCCAGGCCGCGATATTCCTCAGGACCCAGGATTCTGACCGAGGCTGAAACGGCGATTATGTGGCCGCTGTGGGCCTCGAACAAGTTCTGCGAAATCGCTTCCGCAGAGAGCACTGTGTTGCAGTAGTCGCAATGGCCGCCGAAGACTTCACCGGTAAGTATCGAAACCCGCCAGGTGGATGGCACTGAGGTTGTCTTCATCGGCTTAGGACTCCGGTCGTGCTTTGCGGCTTTTGGGTGGGGAAAAATAACACTCGCGCCGGCTGGTTTTTCCGAATGTGGCTCTTACGGATAGGGATTGGCTGCGAATTTCGAGGCTGCGCTAAGAAAAGGTCTCTCAGAATGACGCCAAGATCTTTCTTGGTTAGGAATTCACCCAGTTCGTTCCACAACCTGCTTTGCCTGCTTGCCGGTTTCGTTGGGATACGTCGGTTAAGGGCCAGCATAAAAATTCCATCCTTTTAAAAACGGGGCTGCATACTCTCCCGTGAAGCAGCCCCCGGCCTGGATCGCGTCAGCTCATTGCGCCAGGCAAACTTGGTCTGATTGTTGGTTGCGTTGATGTCATGCTTAGGCCTCCGGGACGTTCGGACCACAGGCGCCGACGAGGCATCGAGCGATAAATTGGCTCTCCATTTCCCGGACCGTTCTTGAGAACTCGCCGAAGTTCTCCAGGCTGATCTGCCCGAGAGTTTGCCGAAGCTCCAGATTGACCGCTACGCGGATGGCCTCGAGGGACGTGGTCTGAGCGTGTGTAAATTCCGCAGGAAGCAGCAATTTGGCGTTGAGCAGGTTGAGCGCCCTTTGGATTCGGTCAAAGGAAGAATCCAAGGCGTGCAGACACATGAAGAGTTCCATTTCTTCGGAAATTTCCGGTGGGTCGAATCTGTATTCTTGAGTCATGCTCTCCGTGCCTTGCTGTATTACGGGCCGAACTGAATCTCAAAAAAGGGCTACAACCTTGCCGAGTTGCAGCCCGCACAGTGTTGGTCACGTCAGTTATGTGCCGTTTCCCGGTTTGAGAAACAAACAACCGCAAGGAGTGAACGATTGTTTGGTTCGTCGTCTTCCCAAGCTGATTCCCGGCGGCATGAGTCAGGAAGCGGCAGCCATCTCAAAAAGCGAAGCTTTCTTCAGGGCTATTGAAGATTGCTTACATACAAAACATTGAGTGTTTGGTATGTGAATATATAATATCCATATTAGTGTATTCATTGCAAGGCTTTATTTCAGGCAGCGATAAGCGGCAAAAAAAAGCAGGAAAACGCGGCTAATGTTTGGCCGCTCGCCGGGAGTGGCGCTGAATGGCCTGGAGGGCCAGTTGAGCGAGATAGTGGCGGGAGGGCGCCTGCTGGTTTTCCATGTGTCTTTTGAGCAGAGCGTATTCGCTAGAGTTGAGGTAGGAGCGGAGTGTTTCACTCTGGAGCGTGTAACGGCTGCCAGGGCCGCGAGTTTTGTCCAGTTTCGGCGCGGTAAAATCTTCCACGAGCAGGTGAATGGATTTTTCCCGTAGCTGGGCCATGTAGAGCAATTTTGGGCATTGATGGGACGGAAGTTTGATGGTTATGGTGAGAGATTGAGCGCGGACCTTCTTCTTAGACCGGGCATCGTCAAGGGCCACTTGGGCCAGGAAGCGGCTTACGCTTAAGTTGCGAGATTGGCAATATTCGAGAATCGCCTGTTCCTCCTGGGGCGTGACTTTGGCCAACAGAGAATGGCTGCGCGCCGGGCTGGGCTTTCGGGCGGCAGGCGTCTCAGGACGGAATTTACTGGCGTTAGCGCTGGTTGATGTTCGCTTCATCCGCGATATTTAGCGGCTCTGTTCATGAGATAGCGGTTGTTGCAAAGAAATCGACAGACAGCCGTTCAGAAATGCTGTTACATACATAATATAGAATATATTGTATTCATGTTGCCAAGCAAAGATTTGCCGGGGCATTGCTCACAGAGGGAATGAACGAGCTACCGTTTGCTTTTGCGCTTGGCGCTGCCCTTTTCAATGGCCTGGACGGCTAATTGAGCAAAATAGTGGCGTGACGATACACCCTGTTTCTCCATGTGCTTCATCAACAGGGCGTGTTCTTGGGCATTCAAGTAAAGGGGAACCCTTTCGGTCGCCAGCGTGTAGCTGGCGCCGGGACCGCGCTTGTTCTTGCCCAAGGTGGGCGCGATGAATTCTTCAATGAGTTGGTCGATGGATTTTTCTTTGAGGCGGGCCAGATAGAGCAGCTTGGCGCGCTTGCTGGCGGGGAGATTGATGGTAACCGTGAGCGGCTCTTCAGGCTCTGCCTTCTTCGCGCTGGCGTCATCAAGGGCGACTTGGGCCAGAAACCGGCTTATGCTGAGATTATGAGTCTGGCAGTACTGTTGGATGGCCTGTTTCTCTGCTGCGGAGAATTCCGCCACAAGGTAATAGCGATGCGCTGAGCCGGTCTTTTTGGGAGCCTGCCTCTCAGAACGCACTTTCTTCGCGTTCGCTGACCTTTTCTTCATGACCTGGACAATTAAAAAAAGTTAAGACATGGTAGCAGGGAGTAGATGCCAAATCAAGCTTGGTTTTATATGCACTGGCCAGCTAAAACCGAAAAAATCCTGTTTTCAGAAATTCGGCTGGTTGCCGTGGGCGTCAGGTTCCCAGCACGAAGAGCAAATTCTCGTAATGAACACCGCCATAAGATTGGGCTACGGTTAGGGCCTGATCGGTCAACTCTGCATACTTCCGCGTGGCAGAATCCAGTACCCAAACGAAAGGGCGGCCAAGCGATTGAGTGGAGGGCTGCATGTGACTTAGGCCTTTCGCAAGTTTGATCTGCAATTGGAGAACCTTCAGGGCCAGCAGACATTGTGGGGCGCTTTGGAGAATCAGGGCTGAGATGCGCTCACGGTCGCTTGGCTGGCCAGCCTCGTGGTTGCGCTGCTCAAGTTCCCAAGCGGCGCCCGAGCAGTAGAGCGTGACATTACCGATCATTGCAAGGGCTTGACGCTCCAGCCATAGCAAACGCTTGCGCTGGATCCAGCGCTGCTGCACTTTAGGCAATTGCAGTATTCCTTCGGGATCTTCGTCGAAATATTGCTGTTGTATTTCCTTTTCAAGGGACTGGAAATGAACGCTTTCGATATAAGCGGTGACGCCGCGGATGCCATTGGGGAAGGGCTGACGGGGCCGGAATGCGGACAAGTAAGCGGCTACGGCGATTACGAGAAATAGGGTACCTATATAAGCAAAGATCATCTTTTGCGCCGTTTCCTCCACAGAAATGCCCGTGCGTTAGCGATGAATTGCCAGTAGCTTTTCAAATCAGCCATGATCTGCTCCGGGGTAAGGTCTACCGATAGACGTGGCCGATCGGCTCTTGGAGGTTCCTTCCTAATGAAGCTGGCTAACCAAGTGGCTGCTGCGACAATATAAGCTACAGCAGGAAGTACTTCGCTAACTGTCGTAAGTTTTGTTCCGAAAATAGAACGCGCCAGGAACCCGAAGTTTGAAAGCGCAGCGTTCGCGAAAAATCCGAGGATTACGCCATACTCCCATTGGTATTTTCTAATGCGATACCACGCAACGGCACCAAAAAAGAATATGCTGGCTCCAATGATCAAGTATTCGAGTGTTAGTTGACCGAAAATTATGGTTGACTCGAACGGACGGTGCAGGATAGGAGGTTGGAAAATAGCTTTGGCAAGCGAATAGATTGTGGCAAGGGCAATACATATCCAGAAAAGGCGGCGGAACCAGGGGATGCGGGCAAAGGCTGCCAATACATTCAGAAAGCTCTCTCGAAACGCGAGAAAAGTAAACAAAATTGCTAGTGCTGACGTAGCCCAATACACGTTGAAATAGAGAGGTTTGTTGTCGGACACGATGAGACGCATGATTGCAACGAGGAAGTAGTAGAGGATGTAAATAAAAAACCAGCGAAATCGCTCCCGGAGACCTCTGTGAGCAAGCAAGACCAGAATGGCCGCCTGCAAACAAATCGGAATTACAAGAGCAAGCAAAGAGAGAATGCGCATTTCTCAAAGAAAGAGGGGAGCACAGCTTGTCGCAGCCGTTCTCCCCTTGTACTCCAGACTTGGCTACCACCCAATTTTACTGGAACGAGGCTGTTATTGAATTAGGTGGCGGGGGGTAGGGCACGGTACCAGGCCCGTCGCAATATGCGGCAGCGGCGCTAAGAGCAAGCGCCAAGATGAATGATAGACCTCTCATTAAATGTTTCATTGTACTTTCCTCCTTGTGATTTGTGGGTTCTAAGCGTGCTGTATGGGAAAGAGAAATTATTCTCCAAATGCAAGACAGAACAAAGACATGTTTTCTGTCCATTACAGCCTGTCACCCTGCTATTATTCTGCGGGCGACGGTGTTAACCGTCATTACTAAGGGCATCAATGATTGGCTTTTTCGTTGACCTTCGTTCCTCGTTACGCAGCCTGGCGCGAACTCCCACGTATACGATCTCGGTGGTGCTTGCCTTGCTGTTAGGGATCGGCGCGAACACGGCGTTCTTCAGCATCATGAACACGGTGGTGCTGAACCCATTTCCTTATCAGGACCCGGATCGGCTGGTTATGGTCTGGGAATCGAATCCGGCGCTGGGTGCGCTGATCGGTCCCCGTGTCGCTGTATCGTGGCAAACATTCAAGGATTGGCGCAATCAGAATCATGTTTTTGAGCGCATTGGCGGTTTCCAACTGTTCAAGACTAATCTGAGCGGTCTTGAGAAGCCCGAGGAGCTGTCGGCAGGTTATGCGTCGTCGGATTTTTTCCCGCTCTTAGGAGTGAAGGCACACCTCGGCAGAGTCTTTCTTCCAGAAGACGAAGTTTCAGGAAAAGGCCAGGTAGCGGTGGTGACCTCTGGCTTTGCTTCCAGGCATTTTTCGAAAGGCGATAATCCTGTCGGGCATTCCCTGGTTTTGGATGGAAAGCCCACGGTGATCGTGGGCGTGTTGCCGGCGAGTTTTCATCTGCCAGCGTTGTATGCGGGCATTAACGAGCCGAAGCCGGATATTTGGGTGTCGCTCCAGGCGATGACCGCGCGTGATCCTATCGCGGCGCGGCAGCAGCGCCGCTTCTTCGTTGCCGCTCGCCTGAAAGCCGGCGTCTCCGTAGAACAGGCAAGGGGCGAGATGCTGGAGTTGACCCACCGGCTCGCCCAGCAGGATTCCACCCTCGAAGGATTTGCCGTCAACGTGTTTCCTTTCCAGGTTGAAAACATCGAGCCGGATTTTCGCACGGCGCTCTTGTTGCAATGGGCGGCTCTGGCGCTCATCCTGATGATGGCCTGCGCCACGGTTGCCAATCTTGCCCTGCTGCGCTGGAATGCCAGGGAGAAAGAAGCGGCGGTGATGTTGGCCCTGGGAGGAAACCGCAAGCGTCTGGTCTCGAGAATGGTGACGGAGAGCGGGCTGCTCGTGGGTGCAGCATGGCTTTTGGGCTTGTTGGCTGCGTATCTTGGAATCCGGGTTGTGGTTGCCATCCGTCCCAGCGAAATCTATGAAATCG
>DASZFK010000224.1:0-5344 GCA_035939855.1 Candidatus Angelobacter sp. | reverse complement strand
AGGGTCCAGGCCTGCAACGAGACATCGGAATCACCTTCGTGACCGATAGCCAGGGCCATGCGACCGAGTTGATCCTTCATCAAGGCGGTGATAGACACCTGAAGAGGATCGAGCAATGAACCTGCGCCGTGTCTACACTCTGCTGGCCGCGTGGTGTTTCCTTCTGATCGCGCCGGGTGTACTGGTCGCGCTGGGAGTGTTTGGACACCTCAACATCAATACGGACATCCGGGGTGGACATATCCTTCTATGGATCGTGGGTTATCTTGCACAGTTGGGGATCTTCATGTGGATCGTGAACATCGTTGGCAAGCAGAGGATTCTCTGGTGGCTGCTGGCCAGTTTGTTGCCGTGGGCCGTCGATTGGACCATCCCGGTCTCATCACTATATCTTCTGCTGTGGTTGCCAGTCGTGATCGCGCTTGCCGGATGGATCGCCCTGGTCGCTCAAGGGGCTGATTCGCTTCAGCGGCAAGGCATACAAGCCACGGGGATCGTGCTCGAAGTGCTGAAACCGTGGATGAATGTGGTGATCAACAACGTCTACATCAAACGCAAAGTGCGGCTGCGAATCGAGCGCGACGACGGAGTTCCAGCTTATGAAGGTGTATGGAATACGCTGTTCATGCTGGGAGAGATTCCATCGGCCGGGGACCGAATCCCGCTCCTGGTTGATCCGGCAAAGCCGCAGCGATTTGAATACCGCAAAGAAACAGGGTACACATCTGCTGTGCCGGCCCACCACGCAGCAGCCCACGCGGCAGGTGGCGAAAGCATCGCGGACGAACTCGAGAAGCTGGCTCGTCTGCGCGAGCGTGGAGCTATTACCGAATCCGAGTTCGACGCCGCTAAGAAGTCATCGAACCCATATCCAAGAGATGGTAAGAAGAAAACAATACTGAACAGAACCTTTAGGTAAGAATTCGCACGCATGTCAGAGCCTCATAGTTCTCACATCAAAAGTTGTAGGAGTGGACACGTTGGGGATTGTGCTGGTTATAACATTTGATTCCACGCGAAACAACAACTTTTTTGCTCAGGAGGCGATTCTCATCCTTACGAATGAGATGATCTCAGGAGTAACGTAGGGCGGAGGCTCGATCAGAAAGAACGGTCGCCCGGCGACTGGCTTGAGCGAGACCGAATTCCAACGCGGGATCTCATCCGTCTTGTGCAGAATCAGGGCATCAGCGCGGTCCAGGAATTCCCGGGCTGAATCTTTAAAATCCGCAGTTTCCGCGTCGAGCACGCTGAGATAAAGATCGGGGCGCAGAAAGCGGATCACGCTGTTAGATTCAATGATCGCATTTTCAACGGCGGAAATCTTTCGTCGAATATCGGGCATGGCCTCAGCTAACATGCCTTGCCGTGTCCTGACCCAAAACGAGTGTGCCGCCCCGGCTACCAGGAAGCGCGATGTATCGGATTCACCGCTGCGATCGTGCTCTTCGGTGATGGCCCGAGTGTGATCATCAGTCACGCAATCGCATGGTTCTCCGTTGGCAGAACAAATCCCATGGCCATATTGCGTAATTTTGAGGGCAGTCCAATTGAACTCAGGCAACGCGGCAATCAAGCCGGCGACCACGCTTGTCTTCCCCACACTGCGAGAATGCCCCCCAACTACGACTAGCGCCATAGCTTTTATTCTCTCACGCTATGAAGGTGTCTGGATTTCATAGATTGACTTAGTTTATAGACTTAGTCTAACCTAATATCAAAGGCAGGACGCCGCGATGAAACAAGTAAACATTCATGAAGCCAAAACCCATTTGTCGAAGCTGTTGCAACGCGTTTTAGGGGGCGAGGAGATTACCATTGCTAAATCCGGTGTTCCGGTGGCTCGCCTGACGGCGATTAAAGCATCTCGTCCCAAGAGTTTTCTAGGCATCGATCGCGAGCGCTTGAAAGTTCCTTCGGATTTCGACGATCCTCTCCCTGCTGACATACTTGCCGGCTTTTGGGGTGGTAAAGAACCGGGGATAAATACGAAACCGAGACGGAAAAGAAAGAAGTGAGATACCTGCTTGATACTAGTGTATTTCTTTGGGCCGTAGGGCCGTATGCACTGCTCAATAAGTCTGCTCAAGAGATTCTGAACAGTGGCTCTGAGCTATTTCTCTCGGCAGCCAGTTCCTGGGAGATAGCTATCAAGTCTTCCATCAACAAACTACCACTCCCTGAGCCGGCGCGACGATACGTCCCCCGAATGCTATTCGCGGCCGGCATCCAATCACTACCGATCACACATACACATGTGTTGGCCACTGCGGATCTTCCTTTCCACAATACCGATCCATTTGATCGAATGCTGGTGGCTCAGGCGCAGATCGAGAAAATGATCCTGCTCACCGCCGATAGCAACATCGTGAGATACGATGTGGAAACCTTGTGGTGCCGAAAATAAAGTCAGGTTAGGACTACCTCGTTATATCCTGATCCAGCAAAGCGCCAATGCAACGCCTGGTTTTTTTACGATGTCCATCACAATTCCATCTCTTCTGGCGAAGCACTGCACAAAGACAGTGGAGCGCAAGGCCTGGTTGGCGGCTCTTCCCGATACGGTTCAGGCTTTGCAGCGACGCTGGGGGATTTCGCTGGCAGCGCCGTTCGATCATCCCTATGTGAGCTGCTCGTGGGTGGCTCCGGCAATGCTGGCCGACGAAACTCAGGCAGTGTTGAAGGTTGGGATGCCGCACATGGAAGCGGAACAAGAAATGGAAGGGCTGCGGTTCTGGGATGGCGATGCCACGGTAAAGCTCTTGCAAGCGGACCAGACGGCAAATGCGATGTTGCTGGAGCGCTGCGATCCCGGCTTTGCTTTGCTGACGGTTCCAGAAGCAGACCAAGACCTGATCATTGCGGCGATGCTGAAAAGATTATGGAGGAAGCCTCCGCCCAAGACGTTTCGTTCACTTTCTGCGCTGATTGCATATTGGAGCGACGAGACCCGGAATGCTCAAGACAAATGGTCGGATCCGGTGCTGGTAAATGAGGGCTTGCAGATGTTTAAGACTCTGGCAGCCGGCACAAGCGATGGCGTTTTGTTAGCGACCGATTTACATGCGGGGAACATTTTGCGCGCCCAGCGAGAGCCGTGGCTCATGATCGACCCAAAGCCATTTGTTGGAGATCCGGCTTATGATCTGACGCAGCATCTCTTGAACTGCGACTGCAGATTGCAAACCGAGCCTCACGAACTGATCGAACGCATGGCCGGCTTGGCAGAAGTCGATGCCGAGCGCCTTCGCTTATGGCTATTTGCCCGCACCGCTGCGGAACCGCGCAATAGCTGGGACGGCTGGAAGACCCAGATCGCAAGGAGGCTCTCGCTTTGAGCTGTTCAGCTCCGTAGCGCCGTTTGAAAGACGAACGTGCGATGATGTAGAAGAAGTAGAAGAAGAAGATAAGCTGTTTCCCCTCGATAAACCGAGTCTCCCATATAAAATAGTTCTTATGAAGAAACCCGTTGCCTTGTTTTTCTTTGCGCTGCTCTCGTTCACCTCTCTCTTTTGCCAGTCTCCAACCTCTGCGCCTAAAAAAGACGGTGCTACCAAGCCGGTCTTGGCAGAGGCCACGCTGCCCAGTAAAGAGGAGGTCGAGGCCTCTCTCAAACGCACCTTCGGTTATGACCCATCCATCACTTGGGAGATTTATGACATTCGCCCGTCGGTCATACCGGGCGTGCCTGAAATATTGGTTTCCGTGAACAAGCAGCCGCCGAATCATATCTACATTTCCCCTGACCGTGAGAATGCCATCATCGGCAACGTGATTCCTTTTGGAACCAACCCATTTGCGCCGGCACGAGCCAAGCTGCAGGCAGCGGATGGCCCGGCCAAGGGCGCGCAGACGCCCGTAATTTCCATTATTGAGTTCAGCGATCTGGAGTGCCCGCATTGCAAGGCGGCCCAGCCGGTCCTTGAGAAATTGGTAACCGATTTTCCCCAGGTTCGCTACGTGTTTCAGCAATTCCCTCTGCCGCCATCCCTCCATCCTTGGGCGATGAAGGCTGCGCAATACTCTGACTGTTCGGCGCGCAACGGCAACAAAGAAGCTTTCTGGAAATTTACCGACAGTGTTTTTGAAAACCAGGGAGGCATTGCCCTGGCGACCGCGGACGACAAGCTGAAAGAACTGGCGACCGCCGCGGGGTTGAACGCGCAACAGATTGCCAGTTGCGCCACCAGCCCGGAGACCGATGCCAGGATCAAAAAGTCACTCGACCTGGGACAAGCGCTGGAAATCAACGAAACGCCAACAGTCTTCATCAATGGACGCAGAGTGCAGTCCATCGCCAGCATTCCTTACGATCAATTGAAGACCCTGGTGCAGTTCGAAATCGATCATGCGGGAAAGTAGAGCATGAGTTCCGCACCCATTGCGAGCGTTAACGTCAAGCAGGCCGTTCCCTTCTTTGGCGTGACCAACATGGAAGCGTCGCTGCGGTTTTATGTTGACGGGCTGGGGTTCAAAATGAAGCATTCGTGGATTCCGGACCGCATCGAGGACAAGCCCGACAGCCGGATTCGGTGGTGCTGGCTCGAGCTTGGGAATGCCGCCCTGATGCTCCAGGAGTTCTTGCCGGAACGCCTTCCGAAGGAAACGCTTGGGACTGGAACATCGGTCTGCTTTCAATGCGAAGATGCGCTGGCGCTTTATCGCGAGTTCAAATCACGCGGAATCCAGACTCGCCAGCGTCCGTTTGTTGGAAACCACCTGTGGGTAGTGCCGCTCAGCGATCCCGACGGCTACCGCATCGAGTTCGAGAGTCCGACGGATGCGCCAGAAGAAAGCGAACTTGTGGAATAACATTCAGAATTTGGTAATTGGGTAAGTCGGTAACTTGGTAATTGCAATCAAAACCAAATATCCGGACCTCGTTTTTGGACGAGGGATATCAAGAGCGAGATCTTGCCTAGTTTGTCTCTGCAAACGCTTCATGTACTGCCTTGCGGATCACGTGGGGAGTGACCACAATTAACAGCTCCTGGCGAGAACGTTCGTTGGAATTGTGATTGAAGACAGTCCTTAGGAGCGGTATCTCGCCGAGTCCAGGATAGCCGCTGGTGGAATGCGTTTCCTGATCGGTCACGGAACCGGCAATGACTGCTGGTTCGCCATCTTTGACGGTGATCGTTCCTTTAAATTCCCGATTGGTAATATCCGGAACACCGTTGAGCTGCTGCCCGCCAATCGCCCGGATCTGTAGCTCCAAATCCATCGTAACCTGCTCCCCGCTGTGATAGTGGGGAGTGGCCTTCACCATCAATCCCAGATCTTCATATTGGACGGAAGGAAACGACGAGCCGACGATTGGCTGGCCATTGTTCGTCACAGAAAA
>DASZFK010000223.1:0-1696 GCA_035939855.1 Candidatus Angelobacter sp. | reverse complement strand
TTCAGGTAGCAATAAGCCCCCTTTGCCTTTGTAGCCGGGTAGCCGAGACAGCTTGGCAGCAGGGCGTGAGGGAAAGGCCGGCAGGGAAAGCAGCAGGCACATTTTCCCGCCCTGCTTCTCAAACGCTTATCGAGAGTGTTTCAATGTTCCAAGCTCCCTCTCGTGGAGGCTTACACAGTCCGGCATCTTAGGTGGCAGCCGGTTTCGTCCTTACCGTGGCGAGATGAGCGTATCCGCACCCATCCAGATAAAAGTATGGTGAAGCCAAACCTTCAAAGACTCAATTTTGGGCTATCGGCGATTGATCTTGGGCTCGAAGTGGGCGTTTGCGCGATTCCAAGAAAGCGACCAACGCGTCAAGCTCCTGCGGTTTAAGAGAACTGCCGAACGCCGGCATATTGTTCCCGCCATTGACAATGCGGATGACCATATTGTCTCGAGTCAATTTGTCTGCGATGTAAGTGAGGTCGGGCCCGCGGCGACCGCCATAACCCTGGATGAGATGACAATTCAAACAGGCTTTGTCGTGAAACAGCTGTGCGCCTTTGAAGACTGGGCCGCTGGTAGCTCCTACTACTTTCTCGCTGAGCGGCTGGGCGTCGAAGTTAGGCGACCAGGGCGAGTGCTGGCCTTCCCACCAGAGGGCACCAATCATGATCACGGAAAGACACACAACAGCAATTGCCCAGGGGCGACGTGAGGCAGCGCGCTCGCCCTTGTGATTCCAAATAGGGATAAAGAGCAGGAAAAGCCCGATCAGGATTGGGAATCCGATCATGACATAGCCTTCGATTCTGTCCGGGATGAGCGAAAGCAGCCCGAAGTACCAAAGAAGATACCAATCCGGCCTCGGATCCGCTGCGAGTATGCTCGGATCCGGCGGCTTATCTAACACTGGAGGGCCAACGAAACATGCGGCAACCGCGATTGCGATGATCAGGCCGGTGCAGATAATGACATCGCGCCACGCCAGGTCTGGCCAAAACGGTTTGCCCTTTTTCTTGAGTAGCTCCTCGTACTCGGCGCGATAGGTAGCCGGGTTGACCGGTTTGCCGGCAACAGGAGGCTCTGAAATGCCGTGGCGAAGAACCAGCCAGAGATGCAAGCCGATAAAGGCAAACATGATTCCCGGAAGGACGAAAACATGGATGGCAAAGAACCGACTAAGTGTCGCGCCGCCAATGGTGTTGCCACCCAGGATGAAGCGCGCCACCCAGTCGCCGATAATCGGAATTCGCCCTGCCTGCTCTGCCGCGACCACAACCGACCACGCCGCGGTTGAATCCCACCGAAGCAGCTGCCCTGTAAATCCCATTCCGAGAGTAAAAGTCAGTAACAGAATGCCGGTAGTCCAAGTCATCTCGCGCGGAAATTTGTAGGCGCCAAACAAAAACGTCTGCGCCATGTGCGCTCCGATCATCAACACCATTGCGGACGCGCCGTAGTAATGAAGTCCGCGCAGGATGCGGCCAAATGGCGCGTTGTTAGTTATGAATAGGAGCGTCTCGTAAGCTTGTGACGACGAGGAGATATAGGAAAACGCTAGTGCAACACCGGTTGCCACCTGCACGATGAACGCAACCAACGTGGCGCTGCCAAAGACATACCACCATTTCGAATCCTCCGGCGCGATATGCTTCATCGGCGAGAGCAGGACGCTGATCCCGAGCCGATCGTCGAGCCAATTCCAGATTGT
>DASZFK010000222.1:0-10028 GCA_035939855.1 Candidatus Angelobacter sp. | reverse complement strand
TGAGATAACCCTACATGTCTCCAGCATAAATGGCGAAGGATGATCCAAATCAAAATGCTCACGGGCCTTAGATTCCTGAACAGCAGGCGCAAAAGGCCGAAAGGCCTCGCGCATCTTGACCAGCGAATTAATCCTGTCGCGCATCTCAGGACGACGCGGGTCAGCGAGAATGGACCGCGCGCCCAGTGAACGAGGCCCAAATTCCATGCGGCCATGGGCCCAGCCTATCACCTTGCCCTCCACGATTCGGTCCACCGTGTACTCGATCAGCTTCATTTCCTTGTTCCTGAAGTCTTGAAACGCAGCACCGGAATGCTTTAGAAGCTGATAGACATCCGCAGTCGAAATAGCCGGACCCAGATAAACGTGCTTCAATCTTTCCTGCGAAGGTGATTTGCCGGTATTACGCACGTGGGCTACCGCGGCGGCGCCTACAGCTCCTCCGGCATCTCCTGAGGCAGGTTGGACAAAGAGGTTCCTAAATGGCCCCTCGCGCAAGCACCGCCCGTTAGCGACTACATTGAGGGCGACTCCGCCAGCCAAGCACAGATTCTTGCTTGGAACCCTGCAGTGCAGATATCGAACTTTCTCAAGAAGGATCTCTTCCAATACCACTTGGACGCTTTTGGCTACATCCATGTGAAATTTTTCGATCTCTGATTCAGGAATGCGAGGCGAGCGGCCCAGTAGTCGAGATAATTCCTCACTATACATGGAATCGCCATTGAGAAATGAAAAGTACTGCATGTTGAGGTGGTATTGCCCTTCGGAAGCTACCGCAATCAATTGGCGGATTCTATTTACATATAAAGGCTCTCCGTAAGGAGCAAGCCCCATTACCTTGTATTCCCCCTCATTTACCTCAAAACCGAGATAGCTGGTGATGGCGCTATAGAAAAATCCGAGTGAATCAGGAAAGTCCACTTGCTCGAATTGCTCAATATAGATACCCTTACCTGATCCATAAGTAGTTGTGGCCCACTCACCCACTCCATCAATGGTTAGAATTGCCGCTTCGTCGAACCCCGAAAAGTAATAACTGCTAGCGGCATGGGATAGATGGTGTTCCACCACTTCAACAGGGCCGTCGTAGCCCAGGAGCTTCCTGATGATATGCTGCGGCGGTCGGCCTACTGCGCGGTCCATAACCGACTCACGCCTGCCGTTCGCAAGATTAGGAAGCATTCCCATCCAGAGCTGGCGTCCTAGCTTTAGGCATGGATCTTCGTAGTAAGCAATACAATCAATATCGGCCAGAGTCATCCCGCTTTGCTCCAGGCAGCATCTAAAAGCCTTCCTCGGGAATGCTTTATCATTTTTCACCCGGGAAAGCCGTTCCTCCTGCACAGCTACAACCAGTACGCCGTCCTGCATGAGACAGCATGCGGAATCATGATAGCCGGCCGAAATTCCTATCACGTTAAATCCCGGGCTTTTTGGCCTCTGGCGAAAGGTCATCCTCGTTTGAGAGACGTCAGCTTGGTTCGTGGACAAATGCATGTGGTTCGGTTCCTATCCTTCACAAGTGCCTGGGGCGCATTTCTATCTTGGATTTTGCGCAGTGAATTTCTTAATTCCGTGAATTTCAAGTGAGGATTACTCCGTCGCAGCCATGATGACTTCCGTACCGAATTCAATTTTCGTCCAATAAAACAAGGAGAGCAGCTCGGCTCTGGCTATAGGGAGTATCCGCACTCGGTGCACACCGTGTTTCAATGCCTGGCGGCATGCTCTAAGCCGGACCAGCATCGCATCATTCTGATTCCGATCTTTGGTTAATTGATCAATCTGGTTAATTTCGAGCCAGCGCATCACTGTGCCGTCTCTGTCAATCACACCGTCATCTTCTGTGAGAAATATAAGTGCATCGGCATTCCAACTCGTAGCACACATCGAAGCTGCCTGTCCGGAAGGCAGGAGATAATACTTGCCCCAAGCTCCCAGGCACAGGGTTGAGATCACCGGCACCCCACCGTTACCGCAGATAATTCCTAGCCAGCGGGAATTCATGCTTGAAACTTCAACGACAGCACGACCTCTCCTCTTGTGGTCATCTCTCTTGCGCAGGTGGAAAATTCCCAAGTCACTGCCGCACAGACCTATGCCTGGAATTCCCAGAAAATCCAGACATGCGGCCAATTGACGGTTCTCAACCGCCATTAAAGCCGCTTCGATGTCATTTAAAGGCTCCCCTAGAACCCCGTCGTTGCTTGGCGCCGCCGCAGTATTTTCATTCCCTGCACTACTGTGGAGGATGGTCACCTGATGACCGTCATGGCAAAGCTGTGCGACGGCCTCAGCAAGCATACGCGCGCACCCATTGTCATCGACTTTGTTGCTTGCGGTTTGAATGACAATTTTCACAACACTTGCCGAACTCGGAATGGAGATCAATGAAATTGACAATTTCGACCATTGAACACTGCGCTGGGACAAGGCGCTTTGTAATGACTGAGTCTCAGGCGGCCAAGCGAGAAAGCAGCGGTTGTTTCTCCCCTTCCACGCACCGATTGACTTGGGCTTGGCTCCAGCTTTCATAGAACTGCACAAGCCGAGAACTCATATTTTTCTCCGGCGGTTCTACGATAAGCCATTGCGGATCTAAGCTTACAATGGCCGACCGGCGAAGCAATGTAATCGATACGAGCAGCTTATGTCTGCGATCATCCCGTGCAATTACAATGCCTTCAATCCCTCGCAAGGGCCCGCTCTGGATTCTGACCGCTTGTCCGGACTCGATAAAACTCCAGGGCTCCAGGTCCAACTTTGCTCGAGTCATCGCCATAAGACGATCTATTTCAGATTCCTCTACGATGGCGGGGTTTCCCCGCGTACCCAATATCCGCATCACGCCGCATGTATTGAGTATCGGAGAAACATAAGAACCATCGCACCGGCAGAATAGATATCCGGGAAACAATGGCACTTCAAGGTTGACAGAACGGTCCGATTTCTTACGAAGGCTCTGATAAACCGGTAAGAATACCTCGTAACCTTTCGTCGCAAGCAACTGAGCGGCTATCTTCTCGTAGCACGGCCGCGATTGAATGGCCCGCCACGATCCCACATATCGTTGAGTTTGAGAGATTGACATAAGAGATCACGATCCAATGGTTCTAAAGTCTATGTTCGAAACAAGTCATCAAACCAAAAGTACTCAAGGAAAGATCTGATCCTGCAAAGCGGTAAACAAAATCTAACGCCCTTGTAAGTACATCGAGGACAAGCTCTCGCCACAAGACCACCCGTCCGCTGGCTATTAAATAGGAGGCCTGAAAATAAACCAACCGCAAATCGCAGGGACTAGCATCGAGTGACAAGCAGCCCCATCTCCGAGCGCTATTATTTCGCGATTTGGATGGAAAGAGACAACGGTCCTCTGCAATAAATGGAGCCAGTGTGACCTGCTCCGATCTACTCGGAACGTACAGGCACACGAGACAGTCGTTTGGGCCGGACCACAACGAATCTCTCTCTCTCTCTTGATGGAAAGAAACCTCAAAAGGTTCTTCTCGCTGTCCATAGGGCGGCGAAGTAGAAACAGCTCTATATCTCCTCATGGCAGCTCGTAAATGCCAGCCTTCCTGTACGTTGTGGGCAGATCAGGGCAGGTCACACTGGCTCCATTTATTGCAGAGGACCGTTGTCCTTTCCTATGCGAATGGCCAATATAACGATGCGAGGGGCAGACTGCATTCTTAGCAGTCAACAGCTCTATCCCACTGTGTATATTGAAGGACCAAGGATGGGTGGTCTCGTGGCGAGAGCCTGTTCCAAAGTGAAGGTGAAACCACCCAAAGCAATCCGATGCGCACTGGCCGGTACCGTTGCCACCCTGCAATGTCCATTCAATCACTCGGCTCGAAATCTCCTTCAACATTAAGCCTCAAGCGTGTTTAACAAATGATGACTATTCCAAGCAGAAAGAAAGCAGAGGATTAGCGAGATGCCATTGCTGCAAACAGAGGAACCAGAGAAGGCGCTGATGGAGTGGGACCAGACAGTGCCGGAGTATCCCGCGAAATGTGTGCATGAGCTATTTGAGGAGCAGGTGGAAAGGACGCCTGGAGCGGTGGCGTTGGAGTACGAGGAGCAGCAGATCAGCTATGGAGAATTGAACCGGCGAGCGAACCAGTTAGGGCATTATTTGCGACAGCAAGCAGTTGGGCCGGAGATACGGGTAGGAATCTGCCTGCAGAGAGGGCCAGAAATGATGGTTGCTCTGCTGGGAATTCTGAAGTCCGGTGGGGCATACGTACCGCTGGATCCTGAGTTTCCCGATGCGCGCCTGACCCAGATGTTGGCTGACTCACTGCCTGCCGTCGTGCTCACGACTGAATCATTACGGTCTCGCCTGCCACAAGGAGTCGATGTACTCAACCTGGATAGAGTAGAGACACAAGTTGCGCTTCAGACCTGCTCCGTTCATAACCCCAGCGCCTCTCTGCCTTTTGATGTTCCTGCCTATGTAATCTACACCTCTGGATCAACCGGAGTACCTAAAGGAGTAGTGATTCCGCACAGAGCGCTTTCGGTTTTTTTACATGCTATGAGTGCGCAGGTTCATTTCGATTCCAACCATAGGCATCTCGCGATCGCGACCGTCAGTTTTGACATGTCCATTCCCGAGTTGTTCTTGCCTTTATGCCATGGGTCTCGCGTAATAATTGCTTCCAGAGAAGATGCGCGTGATGCGGCCAGGCTTTGTCGCCTGATGAGGTATTCAGAGGTTAACTCGATGCAGGCCACGCCAAGCCATTGGAGCATGGTTCTTCAGAACGATCCTGCCTGCTTGCCGGGCATAAGGGTCTTATGCGGTGGTGAGGCTCTTTCGCGTGAGCTGGCAAGGTCACTGCATCGGGTCGCGGATGGAGGCATTTGCAACCTCTACGGTCCCACGGAAGCAACGGTTTGGGCGAGCATTTACAGGCTCAAAGATATTGATTTCACAGAGCAGGCTGCCGCGGTCATTAGTATCGGTTCTCCGCTCGCCAATTACAGCATGTATGTGCTCGATCATGGCCTGGAGCCACACACTGGCGGTATTGCGGGTGATTTGTTCATCGGGGGTTCGGGGCTGGCGCGAGGGTATCTGAACCTGCCAGAGCTGACGGCGGAGCGATTTGTGCCGAACTCGTTTAGCAGAATACGAGGGGCGCGCATGTATGAGACGGGGGATCGGGCGCGACGGCGATGGGATCAAGAATTGGATTACCTAGGGCGGTCAGATTATCAGGTGAAGGTGCGAGGACATCGGATCGAATTGGGCGAGATCGAGGCCGCGCTGCTGGGGCACGGGACGGTAGAGCAAGCGGTGGTAGTTGTCCGAGGGGCAGGAGGGCAAGAGCGGTTGGTGGCGTACGTGGTAGGCAAGGCTGAAGAAACGGGATGGCGTGGAGTCGAATTGAAGGATTTTCTCCGGGAACGGTTGCCGGAGTATATGGTGCCGAGTGCGTTCGTGGTGCTGGCGAAACTGCCGCAAACAACCAATGGAAAGGTGGATCGCAAGGCCCTGCCGGAACCAGACAGCAGCGGTGAGGGTGAGCTAGAACATGAGTCGCCGCGAAATGTCGAAGAGGAAATCTTATGCGGGTTCTGGATGGAGACGCTTCAGCACAAATCAATGGACATTCGCGCGAATTTCTTCAAAATGGGGGGCAATTCACTGCTGGCCACACAGGTAATTTCACGGATTCGCGCCACGTTTGCAGTGGAGATCCCCTTCAGCACCTTCTTTCAAGAACCCACAGTGGCAGGGTTGGCCGCGCATATCCGAGAAGAACAGGCCCGTGGAAGGGTATTGGGGAGACCCCAACTGCGCCGCCGCAACCGCGACAACCCGATACCGCTTTCGTTCGCACAGGAGCAACTGTGGCGCATCGACCAACTGCAGCCGAAGAGGGTCGTCAGCAACATACCGTTCACGGTGCGCTTAAGCGGAGTTCTCAATAATCAAGCCCTGCGCTTGAGCATTGTGGAGATCGTGCAACGCCATGAATCACTGAGAACCCGCTTCCCGATCCAAGAAGGCGTGCCGGTTCAGCAGATTGTCCAAGCAAATTGGATCGAAATGGACGAGATCGATCTAAGTGACCTGGACGCAAAGGCAAGAGAGCATCAGGCAAAACACCGGGCGCAGGAGGAAGCCAGACAGGCCTTCGATCTGACTTCGGGGCCGCTCATGCGGGTGAAGCTGCTGCGGTTGGAGCCGGAGGAGCACGTTCTTCTCTTAACCATGCACCGGATTGTTAGCGACGCGTGGTCAATAGGGGTCCTCGTGCAGGAGTTTGTGAGTTTGTACGAGGCCTACTGCCAGGGCCGTCCGTCACCGCTGCCGGAGTTGGAAATCCAGAGCGCCGATTATGCGATATGGCAGCGCGAATGGCTACAGGGCGAAGCTATGACGGAACAGTTGGAGTACTGGGGTAAGCAGTTGGGTGAAGCAGAAGCGCTGGAATTGCCTCCAGACTATCCCCGCCAGCCATTACAGGACCACCATTCAGCGTGGATCTCGTTCACGCTGCCAGCGAAGCTGACAAAAGCGTTGCAAGAACTGAGCTGGCGCGAAGGAGCGACGTTGTTTATGACGTTGCTGGCAGGCTATCAACTCCTATTGTCACAGTACAGCGGCCAGGAAAGAGTGCTTGTGGGAACACCAATTGCCAATCGAAACCTCGTAGAAACAGAGAATCTCATCGGGTTCTTCGCGAACTCGCTCGCTCTTCGTACTGACCTGGGCGGCGATCCGAGCGTTCAGGAATTATTGAAGAGAGTGCGAGACGTTACCCTCGGCGCTTACGGGCATCAGGAGATTCCATTTGAAAAACTGATCGAGGAGTTGCAGCCGGACCGCGATTTGCGCTGTAATCCAGTGTTTCGCGTAATGTTTTCGCTGCAGAACGGGCCGGTGAGCAAGCTTGAACTCCCCGGACTTCGACTTTCGGCCGCGATTACTCCCGGGGACTCAGCCAAATTCGAAATCAGCATCTTCATCAGAGGCTTGAGAGATAGCTTACAAATCAATGCTGAGTATGCGGCTGATTTGTTCAGCGACGCGACTATACGGCAAATGCTGCAACAACATCTGGTGAAAGTATACGAAGCAATGGTTGCAAACCCGGCACAACGGATAAGCGAGATTTCGCTGTTCAGTGAGGACGAACAACAGGCGCTGGCAGCACAGAACGAGATATAAGCAGAGTTTGCCCAACATTGTATTCATGGGTTAGTTGGAATGAGTTTTTGAAAATTTACTTGATGGAGGAACACGATGAGTTGGAACGATCCCGCTAAGGAAGACAATAGGACTTACAAAGTGGTGATGAATCATGAAGAGCAATATTCCATACTGCTGGACTACAAGGACATTCCTCCTGGATGGACTAGTGTTGGCAAAACCGGCCTTAAGGCGGAATGCCTAGCCTACATCAAGGAAGTTTGGACTGATATGAGGCCGCTCAGCCTCAGAAAAAAAATGGAGGAAATGGCGAAGAATCCCCCGCCCTGTCCAATGCCCTCCGATCCGAATGGGCCACGCGAGAAGAGTCTGGTCGATTTCTTGTGCGAAGGGGACCATCCAGTTGAAGTGAGGTTGGGACCCGAGAAAACCGCAAGACGATTCAAGCAATCGATTGACCGCAACTACGTGCATATCAGGTTTACCGAGACGAAGGGAGGAACCGAGCTTGGCTTCCACCTGGACCGGGATGCTTCCAATTTCAGTGCGGCCGATTTTGAGAACGGAGCCGGCAGCGTTCACCTCGAAGGTCAGTTGACACTTGACTATGTCAAGGTCAAATGCATCGTAGATATCGACCTCAGCACGCTCGCTGGACGGGGGCACTTGGCAGAGGTCGAAGCCCTGCAAGCATCGGCCGCCTAGCTGCCTACCTCTTTCACCTCCTGCAAGAAGATTCAGGAATTGTGGTTTTGCGAGGGAGTTTATGTTAAAGGATGCAATCAAGATTTGCCCACAGGATGCCATTGAAAAGCCGCAGATGGCAAATGGCGAAGAGAACTCTTTTCGGACGGACGTAAAGAATGTTCTCACTTTTGCGCTGGCCGATCGCCTTGGGACCACGGCTCAGAACATTAACACACAAACTCCCATAGCCCGCTATGGAATTGATTCCTTGGCGGCTGTCGAGATCGCTCACACGGTCGAAAGCATGTGCGATGTAAAGCTTTCATTCGAAATGTTGCTGGAGGGTCTAAGCATCGAGGAGATTGCCATCTCGCTCGAACCGCCAACTTACTCTCGACCCATTCGATCTTTGCCGCCTGTCGAATTAAGTGGTGATGCCGATTGGGAGCTTTCACCTGGTCAGGAAGCACTATGGCACATTCACCGGCAAGCGCCCCTCAGTTCCGCATACAACATCGCCACGGCGATGCGAATTAGGTCCTCTCTGGATAAGGATCTCCTTCAGAAATGTCTAGACACTCTGGTTGAACGCCACGCTTTGCTGCGTGCAACATTTAGCCAATCGGGTGGTCGAACATTCCAACACATCCACAAGACAATGAATGTGGCATTCCAGACAGAGGATGCGTCGGCATGGAGTGAGCGAGCAGGCAAAGACCACGTGGCCGAAGAAGCAGAACGGCCCTTTGATCTGGAGCGGGGCCCATTGGTGAAGGTGCATTTGTGGACGTATGGGGCTGACGACCATCTCCTACTGATAGTTGTGCACCACATTATTGCCGACCTTTGGTCTTTGGCAATGTTGTTAAGAGAACTGTTCACCCTATATGAACATCGCCGTAGACTAACGCTACCCGCGTCTCCGGTTCAGTATTCATCATATATCGAGTGGCAAAGGAATATGTTGGATGCGCCGGAGGGCAACGAACACTGGAACTATTGGCGGAACCAATTGCAAGACAGCTTCTCGGTATTGGATCTTCCTACAGACCACCCACGGCCGGAAATCCAAAGCTATCGGGGCAGTTCTGAAGTGGACGTGTTGGATCAGGAGGCTACCAATGGCTTGAAAGAACTTAGCGCCAGATACGGGGTCACCCTTCATATGACCTTGCTCGCCGTTTATCAGACGCTGCTTCATCGTTACACAAGCCAGGAGGAACTGACCATCGGATCTGTTTTGACGGGACGAACTAAGTCCGAGTGGGCGGGCATTTTTGGTTATTTCGTAAATAGCCTGCCACTGGTTGCACAGCTTCAAGGCCAAACTCTCTTTAGTCAATTCTTGAGTCAAGTCCGGCGTACGGTCATCGAAGCACTGAACCATCAAGATTATCCGTTGAGCACTTTGGTGGGCCGATTAGGGCGAACTCGCACTCCTGGCCGGTCTCCCTTATTTGATAGTCTTTTTGTTTTTCAGCAGTCTCCATTCGGAACCATGCCGGAGCTGTCCGCCTTCGCCCTCGGCCTGGAAGGAACCAGCCTTAACATAGGGGGTCTACGTGTGGAATCTGTTCCAGCAGAGCGCCAGGCCACAACATCCGATCTCACTTTTATGGTTGGCGATTCAGGAAACGGCATCGGAATATCAGTGAAATACAGAACCGATCTTTTTGAACCGGCAACTGTTCGCCGCATGTTAGGGCATTTTCGAACGCTTGCTAAGGCCGTCAGCGGCAACCCGGCTGAATCCATCCTATCGCTGCCACTCTTAACGGAGGCCGAACGGCGAATGATTCTGTTCGAGTGGAATTCGAATCGCTCGAGAGCACACTCAGCAGAGCCTGAAGTGGTGTGTATTTCAGATCTCATTGAAAAGCATGCCAATACAACGCCAAACGCTCCTGCTGTGGTTTTCGAGAATGATTGTTTGACATATAGCCAGCTATATGACCGGGCAACATGCATTGCAGCATATCTCCGGCGTCTCGGGGTGGGTCCAGAGGAGTCAGTGGCGGTGTGCCTGGAACGTGGCGTTGAGATAATCACCGCCATCGTAGGAATCATGAAAGCGGGAGGGGCCTATGTTCCTCTCGATCCAGCGGAGCCGCCAGCCCGGATCACATCGATGTTGCAGGTTGTTCAACCCCGTGTAGTGCTCACG
>DASZFK010000221.1:0-7291 GCA_035939855.1 Candidatus Angelobacter sp. | reverse complement strand
TTGAAAGCCGTTACGTTCCCGGCCATGCCTGACATGAAGCTGGCGAGCAGGGCCGTCAAGCCAAGTCCCAGGATTCCGGTGGGGAAGTAGTGCAACAGCATGTTAGGAATGGCTAGATCGTAGTCGAGTTGCACGGCGCCTTTACTGTCACGGAGAGGCCCGCCAGTTGCCGGATCGATTTTCGGAGGGATAATCCCCTGGCCTTCCGACGCAGCCACGACCGCAACGCCATGTGTGCTCGCTATGGGGATCGAGTTCTGATTTGGCAAGGCTATGGCAATCAACCCTGGCAGGATCACCAACAAAGGAAAAAACATTTTGGGAAAGGCTGCAATCAAGGGTGTGCGCCGCGCCGCGCTCATGGAGTTGGCGGCCATGGCGCGTTGCACAACCAAAAAGTCGGTACACCAGTAGCCGAAAGAGAGAACGAAACCGAGCCCCATGGCCAAACCGAACCATTCCACGCCCAGCCGGTTGGTGTGCGCGCTTCCCATTCCGATCCATGAATGGGTGTAATCTGCGGCGAGCCGGGTTTTCAGTCCGGACCATCCGCCGACGTTCTTTAGGCCAAGAAAAATGAGAGGCAGGAACCCGGCGACGATCAAGAAAAATTGAAGGACCTCGTTATAGATAGCGCTGGAAAGGCCTCCGAGAAATATATAACCCAGCACCACCAGGGCCGAGACCAGGATGCCTGCATGGAAGACCGCCGATGGGGGAAGGCCCAGCCGCTGGATCGGCGCATCGAAGACGTGCAACGTCTGAATCAGCTTGGCCATGGCATACATGGAGATACCGGAAGAAAACACCGTCATCACAGCAAACGAAACAGCGTTGAATCCCCGGGTCTTTTCGTCGAAGCGCAAGCGCAGGTACTCCGGCACGGAACGGGCGCGCGAGCCGTAATAAAAAGGCATCATGAACACGCCTACGAAGATCATCGCTGGAATCGCGCCAATCCAATAGAAATGGCTGGTCGAGATGCCGTACTTTGCTCCCGAGGCGGCCATTCCGATGACTTCCTGCGCTCCCAGATTGGCCGAGATAAAAGCCAATCCGCAGACCCAGGCGGGAATCGAGCGACCGGCGAGAAAGAAGTCGGTGCTGGTCCGCATGTAGCGCCTCAAAGCCAGGCCTATGCCCAGCACGAAGACGAAATAGACGATCATGATCGTCCAATCGATGGCCGTCAACATGAATCAGAGGCTCCTCTGCTGATATGGTACGAGGCCGGCATTGAAACCCTACCAATCAGCTCTGGCATTATCTTGAACTCCGACATGATACGACACTATTGCGGAATGGAAAATTGCGACTCACATCGTGGTACGCAAATTCATTGTTTTGACGGATTGGGCTGAAACGTTTTTGTGGAGGGCAAAACAGCTAAACCCTTTGTCTTGGGCACACGGAAACTCGTGCCCTTACCAGAAGTTTCACCACTTCCCCTAATTTGCCAGAGAGCGATATAACGTGGTTTTGCCGATACCAAGCAAGGCCGCGGCAAGCGCCTTGTCGCCCTTGGTGGCCGTAAGAGCTTTCTGCAGAGCATTCTGCTTTACTTCCTTGATTGTTTTGATGCCCAGCTTTTTGCGCAGCCCCCCTAAGAATTTCTCCGGGCGCGCCGAACTCTTTTTCTGTTTCGACCGGTGAGGTCTCTTTGCCATGACCGCCTCCAGGAATTGTTCGGTTCTGTGATGAATTGAAGTCAGTTTAATGGGTTGGCCGGGAAAAAGCATTGAGATTGTGCCAAAAAATAAATTTATTCTTCCCATAATGGAACGCCTTAGCAGTTCATCAAAAATGGCGATAACAGCCGCGCAGCAAATAGCGGGGGCACTTTTAACCAAACTGGGCTATGACCCGGAGAGGCCATGCTCTTCCCGTAACGAAAAGCTTTATAATTCGGTGTGCAAACGGTTAATACGTGAAAATCTTACTGAATCACGCTGAAGCGCGGGTCTTGGGGTCGCTGATCGAAAAGGACATTACCACTCCCGACTACTATCCACTTTCTTTAAATGCTCTCATCAATGCGTGCAATCAGAAATCCAACCGCGAACCGGTGCTAACACTCGACGAAGAGACGGTCAGGCTCGCTTTGCGGAACCTGCAGGAAAAAAAGCTGGCTGGCCCGGTGAGCGGCGCAGATAGCCGCGTGACGAAATACGAACATCGGTTGCAAGAGGTCTTTAACTTCGATCGCCGGGAGACCGCCATCCTTTGCGTGTTGCTTCTGCGCGGTCCGCAAACTCCGGGCGAGTTGCGGGGCCGCACGGAGCGAATGCACCGCTTCGACGACCTCTCTGAAGTGCAAAGCGCGCTCCAGAGCCTTATGCAACGAGAACCGCCGATAGCCAAAGTGCTGCCCCGGCAACCGGGTACGAAAGAAGCGCGTTATATGCATTTGTTTTGTGGCGATGTGGAACCCGTGGAGATGGCAGCTTCATCAGCCACAGCGGCCAGCAGCGAGATCGATCTGGAGCGGATCGAGCGGCTTGAGAATGAAGTAGCCAGCCTCCGCAAGGAGATTGCCGATTTGAAACAGCAGTTTGAAGATTTGCAAACAGAATTCAGGATGACGCGCGATATCGGATGAATTAACAACCACCCTTCATAAAGAAGGTGAAGGGTGGGGCACCGGTGGCACCCCATGGATTCTTGGGCTTTAAAGAAAATTACAAATTATAAATTTTAAAATTCCAAATCTACATTGATCCTTCGGTGCGTGAAGCAGGTTCATGCGCCGTCACTGTCATCGGGCGGCTTAACTCGAAGATGATTTCCGATCCGGCAGGCAGGTAAGCAGAATTCTTTTTGCTGAGCCAGTGGGCTGCGGTTCCGCCTGCGCCAATGACGGCCCCGATCAATAGTCCTTTGCCTCCTCCCGCCAAGCCGCCGATCACGGCTCCGGCGCCGGTTCCTGCGCCTACTTCGAGCGCATCGTGGCTGCCGTGTCCAGGACCTTTAATGCGCCCCTCGTCGTCTACATCGGTGCCATTCACTTTGTTTGTGTCGACGACGGAAGCATTCACTGTAAATCGTTGACCGTTGGGAAGCGTCAAAGACTCTGGCCGCAGGACGATGGTTGCCTTGCCTTTAATGCGTCGAGGGTCGCTGACCTGCATGACGTGTCCTTGCAAAGAAGCTCCTACGGGAATGACTACTTTGTCCTCAAGTTTGACATCTTCCAGAATCCTTCCGGCAAAGTTGTCTCCGGCCTTGGTGCTTGCGCTGTAGAGTGGCGTCTCCAGCTTCATGCGAACCGGCGTTCCTACCGGCAAGGTGGCGGAATTATTCGAATTCTGCGGGGTTTGATCCTTAGGAGATTCCTTCAGGTTTGGTCTGACAGTTTTGGGCGTAGAGGGGGAAGGCTTGGACTGTTGGGCAGAAAGGCTAAGAGTTAACAAAGCAAGGAATGATATGGCAAGAACATAATTCTTCATGATTGCTCCTGAACGATCCCAGAGATGAACTGTAAAACAGGGACGAAACAGGGGCAATACACGGTTTTGAGGGTAACCTGAGTAGTAATCGTCGGTGAGTTGACCGAGCAGGAACAGCAGAGGTGTACAAAAATGCCGTCCGAGAAATATCCTGGCCAAGGCTGAAGACTTTGCCGATTTGCTGTGATACCTAGAACTTGAGTATCGGTTGGGGCTCAGTTACAGCAACATTTACTCTTCCAGCAATCTTTGTTGCAAGTTTCGAGAAATCATTTCGGGCCGACTGGGCTGCCTGGAAATGAGAGCCTAAAGCGCCATCAGCCGGTTTCAGGTGGAACATCGGTTTTCTCGCTTGTTGAGCCATGGGTACGAGGCTCCGGTAGTGCTTGAGAAGAGCTAGACAATTTGGATCTGCTTCAAAGCTGGACGCCCCGGTCGGAGATTCATTGAGCACAGCTTGCGTGTATGTGGAAGGTATCTTAGCTATCCATCGATCGTACGCCTGCACTGGACGGTCCAGCCGAACTGAGTGCTGTTGAATCACGTACCCTATGGGTTCCATGGTGCCGCTAGGCAACTTGAGATCCGCAACGGGATTAACTAGTAAACGTTTTTTCCAGTCTGCTCGCCATTGACGAAGTCTTGGGCCAAGATTTCTAAGACCCTGCAAGGAAAACAGATCGGGCGACAAGGGCACTGCAACGTAATCGCATGATATGAGAGCTGCGCGGTTAATCGCTCCCAGGTTGGGGCCGAGGTCAACCAAGACAAGCCGTGCATCGTGTCGGTCTGCAGCAGCCTCCATAATCCGCCAAAAAGATGAAATGACCCGAAAAGCTCGTTCATCTCCATCTAGACATTTTGGCCACACTTCCGACAGTTGGTCTTCGAAGCTTGAAAGCGCTAAATCTCCCGGCAAAAGCACAAGACGAGGCGAGATGCTCTCCATGTGCGGCTGGGAGACATCGCCGATACCCCGAATCAGCGGCTGCAGACACCCATATAGCGTTTCGGGATGATCACCTTCAGGCCATAGCTGTATCAGCCTTTCCTCTGTTAAAAATGCAGCAGTCAAATTTGCTTGTGGGTCTAGATCGACAGCAATAATACTCATCCCAAGATCCGCATACATCCATGCGAGATGATAGACGATTGAGGTTTTTCCGACCCCTCCCTTGTTGTTAAAAAATGCCAAAATACTTACGCTCAAGGTCGCCTCCTCAATATCGCGAGCACATGCGCATCCTCAACTTCATATTGTAAATCTGGATTGGCATTCTGCTTGAGGGCTTGCCTTGCTAATGCGATGCCTACACCGAAGCGTTGAACGTAACCAAGGTTCTTCAGAGCCTCTGCCAAATGTGGATTCCGATAATCTGTAATACCGGCATTTCCAAAATTCTCGCGGGTAACTTGTCCAAATGGGCCGCCTGGATTCTGAATTTCAATTCGATCGCTGAACCAAGTAATTCTAATAGGCGCATTTGTTCCATCGTAGTTCCTGTGCATGATGGCATTTCGGGTGATTTGTTGTAGCGCAACCAAAGGATAATCCGGAAACTGTACCTCAATTCTTCCTGAAGTTATGTCGGTTGCCACGGAAATGTGTGCTTGTAGAACATCGTCGAGCGCTTTTAGAAGCTCAGGTAAAGGTCCACTGATTTCCTTCTGATCCTTGGTAGGATCTGTGAGTATGAGACCGTCGATTCTTCGGAATTGAATGTAGGCTCCCGCTAACCAACCGATTAGGTCCTTGCCTACTACGATCATTCCAAGGACAGTTGGTTTTTGAGGCTCAGGTCTGATAGGTGTAGCAAATCGCAGCGCCGAGAGTTGCTGCTCAATCGTTCTGTTATTGGCAGCAATTACCTCAGGAGCTATTGCAGAAGGAAGATACAACTTGGCAAAAAGATCAAGGTCTAAATCCTCCAGCGTTGCGGAAAGAACAGCAGTGATGTCGAACGGCAAGTCTCTGGATCGACGTTTCTCGCTTAAGCGACGTTCCTCATCAATCGAAGCTATTGCCCGGCGCGGTCCCACGCGAATCCACACTTGGCCTCTAAACCTCACGGGTGGAGCGAAAGAAAATTGAACAATTAGCACAGCCATTTCGCATCCATTCAGTGTCTTCTTCTGAACTGTCATGGCTGGAAGCGGTAAGATGTTTCCATCTGATCTCAAGTGCGCCAGATTACGAAGCAATTGATCCGTAATCGGCAATCGAGTGCAGCTTCCATCGTCATTCGCACCGATAAATACTACACCTGCGCTTTGATGGTTAGGCATGTCATTGGCAAATGCGCAGATTGCTTGGCAGATTTTCTCGGTATCGGTCACTGAGGCTTTGCGTTCAACTCTGTCAGATTCCAGATCTACCAGGAGATCCATTAGCTCTTCGTCAGTCATTACGACATGTTAACAGTCGCCAGGCTTGTTAGTGCCATGCTGGTTGGGAGCTAAGTTTGCGCAGAAGCAAAACGACGGAGCGTTGTGTAGAGTTCATCGGCAGGAAAAAGGTTTTGCCAGTGGGTAAGCATGAAGGTTATAATCAGGAACCAACACTCCCCACTTGGTGTCTACACCCAGGAAATAACCATGAAAACTATTCGCTACTGGCCGCACGTTGTCATATTTGTGTTTTGCAGTTGCATGGCCGGCTGGTCACAAGCCAGCACTCCAGAAGCCGCGCTGGAGGAGATAGCCACAGCCACGAAAGTTGGGGATATTGAAAAGCATTTTCCCGCGAAAATTCTGAAAATGATCGACGATCTTTCGCCGAAAGAAAAGACCGAATTGCGGCAAGAACTGGCGAAGGAGTTTTTGATTGGCGAGCATCTCAAGCAAGAGGGGCTTCAACTTCGCAAAACCGGAGATGGGCATACCTGGGAAGTTGTGAAGGACGACGGCGACTTGAAAGGAACAATCGTAGTGAAGAAGTCGTTCGTCTCGGGCATTGATGCCTTGGTGATCCTGCAAGCCACAGACCGCAAAAACGAAGATAAAGACAGATCCATGTCATTTACCATTTCGATGAGCCTGGAAGATGGTGAATGGCGAGTTACAGGATTTGGGGAGTTTCGTGAACTCGATTTTGAGTCAGAAGAATTTTTGGGAAGATTCCGGCCAAATCCCAGGAACGCCGACGCCGGCGCTGCAAGCTTCCTACGGACTCTCACTACCGACCTTATAACTTACGCATCGACCTATCCTACCGTCGGTTTTCCAGCGAGCATCGAGGTGCTTTCAGGCGAGCAAAGCTCTGAATCATCTCCGGATCATGCCAAACTCCTCCCGCCTGGAGTTACCGGCAATCCAGTGATCAGGGAGGGTTTTGAATTTCATTATCAACTGATCGATGCTGGGGTGAACGGCAAGGAAGGGAAGTACCGGATCACGGCGCGTCCAGTCGAATTCGGGAAGAGCGGTACTATGAATCTGTTTATCGACGAATCCGCAGTGATTCGCTTTACGAAAGAAAACCGGGAAGCAAATGAGAATGATCCGCCGCTTTAATCAAAACGTCTTATGATATTTCCCGTCCACACCAAAACCTCCATTCTGGTCGCGGACTCCGCTTACCGACCATCTTGGAGTCAGTTTGTATTCCAACTGAATCGCCTGGTGCTGGGTGGAGGTTACGTCCGTCGCGAAGGTTACGAATAAATTGCTGGTCACGCGCTGCTGGATCGCGATTCGCGCGCCGGGGCTTTGCTGGTTGCTGCCCAGCACCGGGTCTATGGACAAGTGCGACAATCCCGCAAATTTCTCGACTTTGCTGCTGACTGCGCTGCTCACGCCTGAAGCCAGCACCGACTGTGCTCCTAAGGTGCCGGGCGTAGAGGAAT
>DASZFK010000220.1:0-6172 GCA_035939855.1 Candidatus Angelobacter sp. | reverse complement strand
ATTGAAGTAGATCCGGTCCAAGGCCGGATGAGAATACTTACCAATAAACGAACGAACTCTCTCCGAGATATGACAATACCCAGCCCAACTCTTCAGATCGAAGGGCCGGACGCGCTTCGTAAGAATTTCGAGGCATGGTTGACGAGATTTCCGTATCCAAATTCTATCGACGCGGATTCCCAGTATGGACTGCTGGCGAAAGGATTTGCTCTTGGCGAACATCGTGTACCCGTGTTGTTTGCATTGGCGAAGTCGTTGCTCTTTGCGGGGCAGTGGAAGCAGGCGCAGAAGCTGATTCTCGAAATCAGGGCTGAAGATCGTCCTGAGATTTATTTCCTCGGAGCTGTAGCGTTTCTCACCGGGAGCAAAAGCCTTCATAACATTCCTAGTTACAGTACTGTCGCGCAAGTCCATGACTTCCGTTTAAAGGCGAAACAAGAATGCGTATTCGCAACAGACCTCCTTCTCGCAGGCCGAGATTTGGATTTATTGCCCGCGGAATGTCGGAGATTTCTGCAGCAGGTTGTGTCCTGTGATACGTCGTTTCTGGGCAAGCTTCTCGCAGCGCCAACCAGGGTACACGCCCTTGCCACGCTTATCACGGAAGGAGAACAGCACCCTTTCGTTGTGTATGCTAAAGCCGCTGCGGCTTCCCTTGAGCTATTATGGTTTGCCGAAACGATAGAAGAATGTGCCACAAAGTTGCCTTCTAGCGGAGGTTTGACCAATACCGTCAAACGGCAGTTAAATGGGTTATTCGAAATAGCGGATAGGGTAGCATTTACCGAGCTACCGCCACCTGCACGCTTTAAGGAAGTTCGAACGAGATTCAGTTAACCGCGAAGGATTACGCGATCATGTTCGATACTTTTCTGTCCTACAATAACGCTGATCGTCAAGATGCTGTCCTGCTTGTTAACAAGCTCAACGAACGCGGAATCCGTGTGTGGATTGATCGCGGTGAACTATTGCCCGGAACAGCAGGATACCGGAAAGAGGTTGAGAAAGCCGTTGCCACAGCACCCTCGGCAATTATTGCAATTGGTTCTTCCGGCCCGGGTAAGTGGCAGGAATTCGAGATTGATCTGTGCATCCAGGAAACAACGCGTCGGCGTAATCTGGTACTAATACCTTTGATCCTCCCAGGAGGAGATAAACAGAAAGTTCCACCCCTGCTTCTGAGTCACTTTCAGATCTCCGATTTCAGAACGGGGTTTGAGAACGGCCCAGAATTCGATCGACTTCAGTGGGCAATCACGGGAGAGAAGATCGAACTTCTGGCGGTTCAAGTCCAAAAAGCCGAGTCAGCTTCCGTCCTGGAGAGGAAACAAGAGCTAGATCTATTCGCCATGACGTATCTCAAGGCACTACTCTACTTAGCGGCCGAGTCTGTGGCGAGTCTATCGGGATCAGTGATTTCCGCTACTGACGAAGAAGGCGGTTCAGAGCTAACACGTTGGGTGTTGGTGCTAACCAACCTGCGGTGGCAACGAGGCTATATAAGGGCGTTCGAATCGTTATTCCGGGTACGACGCAGTGGGCGCTTTCTGCGAGATTTCAACCCCGTTCTCGTTTGCGAAGAGGATCCCGATATTGATGGAATGCTTGGTACTTCATCAGCACAAGATGGTATGCTGCTCATAACGATTGATGGGCAACCCGTAGCCAATGTTAATGTATCCGCAACGGATCGTGCGGCAGTCGAACGCGGCATTTCGGTATATGGACGACTCGGAAAGCCGCTGGCGGGTGTGCAATCCCTGCTCGAAAGGCTGAGGGGCGTTCCAATTGAAACGGTTGAGCATGAAGAAAGTCCACTCGCTACTCTGTTTTACCAAAACCGCAAAGTACTTGCTTGCCTTGCCGCACGTTATGGGATGCCAGGGCAGGATTTCCTCCTCCGCAAATTCACCCATCAACATTGCCCGGCTCCAGAACCACCTTCAATCGTGAGCCGTTTTGACGATGGGAAAATGAAGCAGGTGGTCCTTTCAGCCCGTAGGTCCATTCCCGTCGGCTCTATGGCCAGCGAGGCGGGATATCACGAATACGTCAAGATGTTAGAAGGGAATCCCGAAGCGCTAAGTGCCGTCCAGTCAATCTTCGGGGATGGTCCCGATGCAATCCGGGAGAGCTGGAGGATGGCTCAAACGTTCGGTCGCGGTGGATAGTGGCAATGTCTATAGGCAACTCGTCGGCGAGTTCTATAAACTCGACGAAGGTGAAGGCCAACATTTCTGATCTCCTTCCGAAAGTAATCGTGCTTGCTTCCCCGGTTAGCGGGGACTGGTAGCACTAGTAATGGTGATGGGAGCTTCTCCGAGATAACGTTGGGCAGCTTTCAAATTCGCGGACGGTCGATGGCGGCTACGTTCAGAGTTGCTGGAGACTTGGTCTTCCCGCTTTTAAAAAACGCAAATCCTGGTGATGCTGCGCATGCTCCCAGCACAGCAGTTCGAATAAGAAAATCTCGGCGCGAAAAAAATCGTGCGGCTTGCAGTCGCTGAAATTTTGAGGCATGGGATTTCATAATATGAAATAATAAAATCTATATATGAAACCCTAAGAATGGCAGGAAGAATCTGACAGTGGGAGGACCGTGATTCCTCGCTGGCGTATGTCTTATATTATGAAATGATATACCTATTAGTGAAATCGTGAGAGATGTCTTTACACCGGAGGGCGGGATGCAGCAGTTATATCCATACCTGATGTTTAACGGACAGTGTGAAACTGCTCTCAAGTTTTACGAGGAATGTCTCCACGGCAAAATCGCCTTCATGATGACGTACGAAAACACGCCCATAGACATGCAAGCGCCGACTGATTGGCGGAAAAAGATCAGTCATGCCACCTTAGCTGTTGGCGAGTTCACGTTATATGGCGCAGACGTGTTGCCTCAACACTATCAGAAACCGCAGGGCTTCGCTCTACAGTTCAATCTCAATGATTCAGTAGAAGCCGAGCGCATTTTCAATGCCTTGTCAAAAAGCGGAACTATTCAAATGCCGCTGCAAGAAACGTTCTGGGCGCTCCGTTTCGGCGTACTCGTCGACCAATTTGGTATCTCATGGCACATCAACTGCGAGAAACCCGTAGCAGACTAGAGCTTTGAGTTAGGGCCAGACCATACCAAATCTGCCCTGCGCTCATCTAACCATGCCCACGATGCTCTCTCCCTTCAGCCGAAAAGCCGAGCGGGCTGACTGCTCTCGTTCAAAATTAGAAATTTAGAAATTTAGAAATTCTAAACAAGCGTTTCATATAGCGAGACGAAAAACTTGACATCGAACTCCTAACGGAGTTACTTTGCCTCGCCGGATGGTCTCACCTGGAGGTTCGTATGAAAACTGCGGGCCGTACTCTCACTCTCTCAATCGCGCTGATGCTTCTCATTGCTTCTGGCCTCATGATGGGGCAAGCGGTGAATGCCAAACTCTTGGGAACAATCACTGATTCCAGTGGCGCCGTTGTCCTTGATGCTAAGGTCAAAATTCTTGAAATCAAAACCGGATTGGTTCGCACGACTGCGACCAACTCCAGTGGAAACTACGAATTTGTTGATCTTCCGCCTGGTCAATATGAGGTTAGCGTCGAGGAACACGGTTTCAAGAAATCTGTGCGAACTGGAATCGATGTCCAGGTCAACAGCGACGTTCGCGTCAACGTTGTGCTTCAGCCGGGTGCTGCCGACCAGACCATCGAAGTCGTGGCTCAAGCGCCTGTTCTGCAGACAGACCGTGCCGACGTGACCCAAAAGATCGAAGCCAAACAAGTGACTGATCTTCCTCTGGGCACCAATCGGAACTTCCAGAACTTGTTGAACCTGGTTCCGGGCACCACCCGCGCCCATCGCGAGCACTCTACCTTTTTCAATGCACAGGACAGCCTTTCGACTGAAGTCAACGGACAATCCCGGTTATTCAACAACCTTCTCATAGAAGGTGTGGACGACAACGAGCGCACCGGCCTGCTTCAGATTTATGTGCCTCCTGCGGAGGCCATTCAGACAGTGGACGTTACCACCAGCGACTATCTCGCTGAATTCGGTCGGGTGGGCGGAGCGGTCACCAATGTTGCCCTGAAATCAGGGACGAATGATCTGCACGGCTCCGCCTACGAATTCAATCGCGTAAGCGCTTTGGCGGCTCGCGATTTCTTCAACCGTCCTCCGGGACCTTTTCCGCGGACGACCTACAACTATTATGGCGGCACCATTGGTGGGCCGGTCATCAAGAACAAGCTGTTCTTCTTTGGAGATATCCTGCGCGTTGACGATCTGCGCGGAAGATTCAATCTCTTTACCGTGCCCACCGACGCATTTCGTTCTGGTGATTTCCGCGACATCAAGACCCTGGCGACGTGCCAGGGGAAACCGACCGACTGCAACATCTATGATCCTGCAACTGGCTCGGCCACGGGTGCAGGCCGCTCCCAGCTTTCTTTTAATGGCCAGCCGAATGTGATCGATCCAACCCGGATCAGTTCCATTGCCCAGAAGCTTCTGGCGCTGGTGCCTCACGCGAACCTGCCTGGGTTTACCAACAACTTCCAGAACACCACGCGCTTCCTGAGGAATACGACTTCGTTTGACACCAAGCTGGATTACAACCGCACAGATAACGATCGTCTGGCGTTCCGTTTCAGCCGGGCGGTACAAAGCAGCGATGAGCAGCCAGTCTTCGGATTAGCCGGCGGGCCAGGACAAAATGGGTTCCAGGGAACCGGCAACCAGACAGTGCACAGCACGGCGCTGATTCACACGCACCTGTTTTCTCCTACTTTGGTTGTTGAAAATCGCATCGGTTTGAGCCATTACCACAATGTTGCTCTCAACGCCGATAGCGGCAGTACCGCTTCCAATGCAATTGGCATTCCGGGCGTAAACCTCGACGGCTTCACCAGCGGCCTGACCAGCATCATTATTAGCGGGATCAACGGCAACAACCCTTTGGTTGGTTATTCAGCGTCCATGCCTTGGGATCGCGGTGAAACCAACATTAGTCTTGCCAGCACTTGGACCAAGACTCACGGCAACCACAGTTTTAAATGGGGCGGGGAAGTCCGGCGTCTGCGCGACGATCTGGTTCAGGCACAAACCTTTGGGCCGCGTGGAGCGTTTACGTTTGGAACCGGCACTACCGCGCTGAATGCTGGTTCCAGCAGTCCCAAAACAAGTTTGGCCAATAACTTCGCTGCGTTCCTGCTTGACGCGCCAACGACTGTAGGCCGTGATGTCTCTGTGATCTCCGGAGCATGGCGTGAAACCGAGATATTCAGTTTCTTCCAGGACCAATGGCAGCTCAGCCGAAAACTGACTTTGACGGGCGGCGTGCGCTGGGAGCTTTACCTGCCAACTACGCCGAGCAAGGCTGGCGGCTATTCCAATTACAACCCTGCCAACAATACCCTCGTAGTCGCCGGAATCGGTGGCAATCCCGACAATCTTGGCAGGGAAACTTACTATCATTATTTTGCGCCGCGCGTCGGCGCAGCCTATCGTCTGCAGGAAAACACCGTAGTGCGTGCCGGATTTGGAATCAGCTACGAGCCCTTCCCCAACAATAACTATGCTTTCAATTTCCCGGTGCGGCAGGCCAATGGATTTCCTCAACCCAATAGCTTCGCGCCCGCAACTACGAACATGACGAAAGGATTTCCACCACCAACGGTCGTGGCGGTCCCCGCCAACGGCATCGTGACTCCCAGTCCGGGAGATAGTTATTTTGTGGTTAGCCAGAAATTCCAGCAACCTTATATTGAGGCATGGAATTTGTCGGTGGAACGCATGTTGCCCCATAACTTTGTGGCCACCGCCTCCTATGTAGGAAATCATGGCACGCGCATACCACAGCAATACGACCTCAACGCGGCCATTGCACCGGGAGTCGATGCCAGCGGGAACCTTCTTCCCAAGGTCTGCGCAGTAGAGCCGCTTTGCCAGCAATTTGGCCGCACTGCCAGCACCAACTTTCTTTATATGGGTACCAGTTCCAACTATGATGCCCTCCAGACCAGGCTTAGCCGGAAATTCTCCAACGGTTTCTTGTTGACCACTTCTTACACCTTTGCAAAAGCCCTCGGTTATCGATCCGATGGCGGCAGCGACGGAGGCACGGTGTTCAACTATCTCAACTTCCGTAGCAACTATTCCGTAGCCAGCTACAACCGC
>DASZFK010000219.1:0-2568 GCA_035939855.1 Candidatus Angelobacter sp. | reverse complement strand
ACTTTGAAACTGCTTCCGCAGCGGCACGTGACTGGTTCGTTCAATGGCTGAAGCCATGCAATGTCGAAGCAGCCCATCGTCCGGTGGTCGACGGCATTCCGATCTCCGTGCAGGAGCTGAAACGGAAGCTGGATGCGAAGGAAGACGTCTTCGTCCTCGACGTCCGCGAGCCGCATGAGCATAAGATCGCGAATCTCGGTGCGCCGTTGATTCCGGTCGGTGACATTGAGCGCCGGGCCTCCGAGCTGGCAGACAAGAAGAACAGCGAAATCATCGTCTACTGCAAAGCTGGCGTACGCAGCCAGAAGGCCGCGCTGGCCCTCAAGCAGGCTGGGTTCACGAATGTTTCGAACCTCACCGGCGGCATTCTGGCTTGGGCGGAAAAGATCGATCCGTCGATGCCAAAGTACTGACGACAACCAACGGCGTTGCGATGAAAGTGCCCATTTCATGGCCTTTTGTTGCACTCCAGGAGGTAATCAGCGAACTCAGGCGAGCACGATCCGCAGTCGATTTGGGAGAGTGCCGTCCCGCCCTGGGCGGCAACGCCCCAAATTGGAATAAATCGTGGTCGCTAGTGTTAGGACATAAGATGGAACAATTTTCCGCAATCAAGTCCCCCGATGTGGAGGCTCAAACATCTCGTAGTCTCAAAAATCGTCATCTACAGTTGATGGCCTTTGGAGGCGCAATAGGAGCCGGATTTTTTCTGGGCTCGGGAGCGGCTATCAGACAAGCCGGCCCGGCCGTTCTAATAGCCTATCTTCTAGCTGGCTGCATGATCTATCTCATCATGCGGGCGCTTGGCGAGTTGACGCTCGCGTACCCTTCGCCTGGATCGTTTGCCGCCTATACCACCCGCTTCATCGGCCCTCTCGCCGGTTTTATCACTGGGTGGTCCTACTGGCTTGCATTTTTGCTGGTAGGTGTAGCGGAAATAACAGGTATCGGGTTGCTCTTACACCGCTACTATCCCAACGTTCCGCAATGGGTTCCTGCGCTCTGCGCCACAGTGATGCTCTACGCCATCAACATGCGCACCGTGAAATCTTTCGGCGAATCGGAATACTGGCTCTCAATGATCAAGGTCATAACGCTCATTGCTGTGCTTCTATGCGGTTTGGACGTTTTGATCTTCAAGATCGGCACGGTAGGCCCACATGCGCATATAGGGAATCTTTGGCAGCATGGAGGCATCCTGCCTACGGGTTTCCCGGGCCTACTTACTGCATTGCCGCTTGTCATTTTCTCTTTCGGCGGAACGGAGGTTATCGGGCTCGCGGCAGCAGAAACCGACAAACCGGAGCATACTCTGCCTCGAGCCATCAACGGTGTCTTCTCTCGAATCATTTTGTTTTATGTCGGCTCTCTCGCCATTGTCATGATGCTGTATCCGTGGAACAGCATCGATCCGAAGGATAGCCCCTTTGTGCTTGTCTTGAAGCAGGCAGGCTTTGCGGCGGCAGCGGAAGCTTTGACTTTCGTGGCAATTAGCGCGTTCTTCTCTTCAAGCAACACTGCTCTGTACGGAAGCAGTCGGATCCTTCACGCATTAGCCTCTGCCGGCGATGCACCCACACGATTGCAAGCTTTAAACAAACGAAACATTCCGTATCTCTCGGTCACGCTCTCTGGAGCCGTTTTGATGTTCGGGGTTGTGTTTAATTATTTGATCCCTGACGAGATTTTTGGCTATTTACTTTCGGCGGTAGCCTGGATCGCGCTTTGGATGTGGACCTCGATCATGCTTAGCCATTTCAGCTATTGGAGAACGATTTCAAAAGTCTCGCACGAACGGGTGAGCTTCCGCCTTCAAGGAGCTCCTTACACAAATTGGATAGTCATACTGGCAATTGGAGCGATCGCCCTGCTGATCGCAATCAACGGTACGACACGGATCACCTTCTACATCACGGCGTCATGGTTAGTCATATTGGTCGCGGCCTACTACGCAAAGGGCCCACGACAGCAGGCTCTGCAAGATTAACCACTCCTCGATGCAATCTGTTACTCACCAATCAACCTTGCTAAGAGCATTCATAGGTACACTCATGACACCTCATATTACTTCTTCAGAAGAACTATCAGCTCAGGGACTCCATACGCGAATCGCCAAAGCCCAGGACCTTGCTAACATCGTTTCACTCATCAATTATGCATTTCTTGACGAGAATCCATATTTGTTGCGGGACCGGGTTGACTTCGAAGAGATCAGAGGGCTCATGAAAAAAGGGAGCTTTCTCTTGGTTGAGGAAGCAGGAAAGATCATTGCTCTGATTTACGCTGAGATTCTTGGACAAGGCCGAGGTTATTTAGGACTTTTAGTGGTTGATCCCACGAGACGTCGCGATGGAGTCGGAAAGCAACTTCTTCTAGATGGAGAAGACTTTTGCCGCCAGTATGGCTGTCGATTAGTTGAAGGAACTGTTATCAATCGACGGCCCGACTTGCTCGAGCGTTACAAGCGCCGTGGTTTTCGCGTTGTTGGCGAGACTCCCGGCGACCGACTCGATCACGTGGATGGAGGCTATAGTCTCATTTTGATCGAGAAGGAGCTGTAGAAGATCG
>DASZFK010000218.1:0-18935 GCA_035939855.1 Candidatus Angelobacter sp. | reverse complement strand
TGCCCGGCCAGCCGAAGATCGGCATTCAGGCCTCGATCTGCTGGGCGCGTGAATCGGAAAAGCTTTATGGGATGCGTTTTGATCAGGCTGACTTGGCCCGAACCGATCTGCGGAATTGGATCGACCATTATCTCGAAATCATGTAACCTAGAAGTCTCCACTCCCGTATATTCTGAGCACAGGAATTTCTTTGCATGTACACCATAGAACTGAATAGTGTCCGAAAGAGCTACGACCAATTTGTGGCCGTCGACAATCTTTCTTTCAACATCGAGCAAGGGGCTGTATTCGGCCTGTTGGGTCCGAACGGAGCAGGCAAAACCAGCACCATCCGCATGATGATCGGCATCACGGCTCCTGATTCGGGAGCGATTCGCATGTTTGGCCAGCCGTTCCACAGACCCCAACTGCAACGTGTGGGCTATTTGCCCGAAGAACGGGGCTTATACAAGAAAATGAAAGTGTTGGAACAACTGGTTTTTCTCGGAGAATTGCACGGCATGAGTGCAGACAATGCCCGGCAAAAAGCTGCGGAATGGTGCCAGAAGCTGGAGATTGCCGAGAAGCTCCAGAATAAAGTTGAAGAGCTTTCCAAAGGCATGCAGCAAAAAATCCAGTTCATTGCTGCTTTATTGCATGATCCGGATTTTGTCATCATGGATGAGCCATTCTTTGGGCTTGATCCCGTCAACGCTTCGCTCCTGAAGGATGTGATGCTGGAGCTGAAGAAACAGGGCAAGACCATTCTTTTTTCTACTCACCGCATGGACCAGGTGGAAAAGCTTTGCGACTCGATCTGCCTGATCAACAAAGGAGCGGCGGTCTTGCAGGGAGGGCTGAAGCAAATCAAAGCCCGATATGGAAAGAGCAACATCCAAATTCAATACGATGGCAATGGGGCATTTCTTGAGGGTAATCCGTTGGTTGGATCGTACAACAACTACGGAAACTACGTAGAGGTGCGCCTGGCGCCCGGAGCCGATTCTCAGCAGCTCTTAAAGATGGCTACTGAGCGCTCGCGCATCAACAGGTTCGAATTGATGGAGCCTTCACTGGAAGAAATCTTTATCGAAGTAGTGGGGAAAACCGATGCATAACATATTTTTGATTGCACGCCGCGAATACCTGGAACGGATTCGAACCAAGTCGTTCCTTATCATGACCATTCTCATACCTTTGATGATGGCCGGGTTTCTGCTCGGTCCCAGCTTTCTGATGAATCCCATGTCTCGCGGGGCCAGGCACCTGGTCGTGGTGGCCTCCCGGACCCAAACCGCAGAGACAATCCGTCACGAATTGACCAAGGCGCAGGAGGAGCAGAACAAGCAGATAGCGGATTCCAAGAAGCACAGCCTCAAGCGAACCCCTGAGACGCCATCTGATCTGACTTTGGACGTGGATACCAACACATCAGCGGAAGAGCGCGCGACATTGGCCAAGAAGGTCCGCGACAAGCAACTCGATGGCGTGATCTGGGCAAGCGACGAAGCCCTGGCCGAGGAAAAGATTCCCTTCATCACGCGCGACACTTCCAGCTTCATTCAAAACGCATCGATCGGGATCGGCGTGGACCGAGCCCTGCATCGCGAGGCGCTCAAGGCCAAAGGTTTAAGCGATCAGGAAATCGATAAAGTCTTGAAGCGTTTGGACGTCGATCCCCAGAACCCTGCTGGTGCTGGAACTGGGGATCCGCAGGTTACATTCATCGTGAGCTTCATCATGGTGATGATCCTTTACATGTCGGTGCTCTTGTATGGAATCAACGTCATGCGCGCCGTTCTTGACGAAAAAACATCGCGGATCATGGAAGTAATGCTTTCCGTCTCTCGTCCGAATGAGATGATGGCCGGCAAAATCCTGGGCGTGGGCGCCGTAGGCTTGACCCAGATTGGAATCTGGATCACTACTGCCGTCGTAATGATGGGCGGAAACCTGGTTGCCTCCGGGGGCCAGCTCAAGGGAATCATAACCTGGCAGATGCTGGCAGCATTTGCCGTGTATTATCTGCTGGGTTTTGCCTTATACAGCACTTTTTACGCGGCCATTGGCGCCATGGTGAATTCGGAACAGGAAGCGCAGCAGTTGCAATTCCTGGCCGTGCTTCCCCTGGCGGCTTCTTTGGGAATCATGTTCAATGTGATCCAGTACCCAAATTCCACGATTGCCGTGTGGGCATCGATATTTCCCCTCACCTCGCCGCTGATCATGTTTAGCAGGATCGCCGTCCAGATACCCAGTCCGTGGCAGATTGGACTCTCCATCGTGGTGATGATTGCAACAATTGCGGGAATGGTACTGCTCTGCGGACGCATCTACCGCGTAGGCATCCTGATGTATGGCAAGAAGCCGACGTTGCCGGAAATCGTCAAATGGCTTCGCTATGCATAGAATGCATTCGTGAATGCGTCCCCGAAAAATGACGCTGCCCGCTTTTCTTGGCGGCAGCGTCTCCTTCTTTGGCTGATCACGTGGGCCGGATATCTGTTCATCCGGCTCATCGGCCCTACCCTGCGTTTCCAAACTGCCGTGGAAGAAGGCTGCCTTAGCGATGGGAACAGTTCTCCGATCGGTATTTACTGCTTTTGGCATCGTTGTGTCATCCCGGTTGCATATCGGTTTCGAAACAGAAATGCCGCAGTAATGACCAGCCGCAGCTTCGATGGCGAATACATCGCCCGCATTATCAAGAAACTCGGATTCAGCGCCGTTCGCGGTTCCAGCTCCCGAGGCGCTGTGGGAGCGCTCATGGGCATGAAACAGGAACTCGATAACGGAAATCCTGTGGCTTTTACCATTGATGGCCCGCGCGGTCCCATCTACGTAGCCAAGCCTGGGCCTATCCTGCTGGCGAAGAGATCGGGACACGGGATTGTGTGCTTCTACATAGCAGTAGAACGTGCCTGGGTTCTCAACTCCTGGGACCGCATGATGATTCCCAAACCATTTTCCCGAGTGGCTGGTTTTGGAAGCACGACCCTCCGCGTCCCCGCAGAGGCCACCGAAGAAGAAATGGCAGCATTTCATCAGCAAATGCAGGCAATGCTAGACCGCTGCCGGGAAAGAGCGGAAGGGATGTTGGGGAAGAAGGACTCAGCAGTCAGCACTTAGCATTCAGCGTCGTGAGCATGGTTACAGTTTTCCCAACCCTTTTTTGATCGCATTTTGGCCATCGAAAATGCCTAATCTTCGATACAATTACCAAAAAATAAAAAGGGGAGTTTCAAAAATGGAAAAGAACACAAGGATCCCCATAATTCTGGTTGTAGTTTTCGTAATGCTCTCCGTTGCCGGCTTTGCCAAAGGGAAGACAAAGCGTCTCGAGGGTACGGTTACTTCCATCGGGAGCGATTTCGTGACCATCGAGACGAAAGCCAAACAGACTGTAAACGTGAAGATTACGAGTGCGACAAAATTCTTCAAAGACAAAAAGGCCTCCACCTTCAGCACTATGAAGAATGGCGATCATGTTGTGTTCCTGGCAACACCCAATACCGCCACCACTTCCAAGAAGGACACACCTTCCGCAGCCAACACTCAGAAGGACTCACTGTCCCTGGGCCTCGGATTTACTGCTGTAGAAGCCTCGTATTAGGAATTTGGTAATTGGGTAAGTTGGTAATTGAGTAATTTGAAAAGCAAAAACCAACGTCGTTTGACTGAACCAATTACCCAATTACCAACTTACCCAATTACTAAATTCCTCAGTTCTTCTCGATGTCCGCCAGCACCTCTCGATTGATCCGGTCATCTATTTCGCGGGCGTGATGCATGTCTACCGGGTAACGAATCGTGATGCTCACTCCGTGTTTTGTGAGGCGCACCCGGCTCTCCGGATGCAGCGACTCAACCGGCGTGGCCTTAAGCGTATGCTCCATTCTGCGGAGTTGGGCTGCTAACTCTTCCTGGTAATCGGCAAATACTTTGTTCACTGCTTCGAGCATTTTTTCTTCTATGGGTCGATAGTTGCTGCCGGGAGGAAGATTGCGTGTGACCTCGTGCCAGAGGAAATGTGTTCCCGGAACCTGCTTGTAAAGGCCCGCATGGGTGCGAAAGACCACGGCATTGGAAAAGGCTACAATGCGTCCGGTAGGTTGCGCGTTTGGTCCCCGGCCCAGTTCCATGAGATGCATACGGATCAGCCCGATATCGACAATGTTGCCCACAATGCCGGAAACCTGAACACGGTCTCCAACTCGCACGCCGTGTTTGCCTACCAGAAAAAAATAGCCGACGATCGCCAGGATCACATTCTGCAGCGCCACGGCCACGCCTGCGGAAAGCAGCCCGGCAAATGTTCCGATTCCTCCGAGCCCACTCACTGATGCCACCACAACCATGATGCCGATGACAACCGCGACGATGATCCGCCGTAACAGCAGGAATTGATGACGGCGACGGATATCGCGTATGTAGCGGAATGTGACACGCCGCCACAGATGGGATATCCCCAGCACCATGCCCACGGCGATTACCAGGATTGCAAGCCGGATGAGAAGGCTCTTCGCAGTCGCCGTATACTGCACGTTCTCCGTGTTGCGCCACTTGGAAGAGTTTCTTTTATATAAATCCAAGAGAATCATCTGCTTGCCCAAAGGAAGCATGGCTGTGGAGAGTTGCTTGAACTCGGCGGTAGCTGCATCCAGTTCTTTTTTTTGTTGAGCCAGCACGACTGGATCCTGCGAGTCCGGTTCACTCATCAACTCATCTCCTCGTCGCACCAGTTCTCTTGTTTTGGCAAAGAGTGGGTCACGCAATGCTTTGGAGGAGGCTGAAAGCGAATCCGTCAGGTCGATGGCTTTATCCAACAGGCTGAGCTTGTGCTTCAGGGTGACCAATTCGTCGATCAAGGCGAAAATCCCGGAAGGGGCTTCTTTTTGGCCTCCAGTCACTGTCACGGGTGTAGAGTTGCTGTTCGTCAGGGCGGTGAGTTCTGCAGAGCTTTGTTTCCCGCTCTGCGTGACGGATGCCGGCAGCGTGCGCGCCAGCTCTTCGATCTTGGCCGCCAACCCCGCCTGGCGCGAGCCGCTGGCCGTGCCGCTTACAAATTCCATCATGTTCTGGAGCGAGTTGCGGCGTGCCTGCAAGAGCGCCAGTTCGCTTTCGGTTTCGGCGATGGTGGCTTCCAGCAACGAACGCTTCTGGCCCTTGGTGGCAGGAAGCTGCCGTTGCATGGTGTCAAGTTCCTGCTGGGTCTCCTTGATCTTCTGGTCCGATTTTCGTGCCAGTTCCGCAAGGGTCTTGTATTGATCCAGGTTAGCGCCGCCTTCATCCGATTGGGCCTGTCCTCCGGAGTCGGCAGCCGCCAGCATTGCTGCGCGAGCGCGGGCGAAATCAAACGCCAGGCGGCTCACCTGATCGGCGATCTGCCGGTTGTCATTGAGGAACAGCAAATCGCTGGGCTCCTTCACCAGTTGCGGCTGATCCGTCAACTGCTGATACCAGACGATCGTCTGATTCAGGAAGGAAAGAATGTCTTGGGAGCTCTGGGAAAAGGCAGACACTCCGGGTACAAGGATCAGGATGGCGACCCACAAGAATCTATTGACCGCGTGACATTGCGGTCGTGTGATTGAGCTAACCTTGGCCATGACAAGAATCTTAAGGCAACCGGCTTTCCACTTCTGAGAATCCAATTGAATGATATCGCCTCTGTCGCTTCTGTTCTGCGGGACGTTTTCATTTAGAAAAGCGTCCCGCGTTTTTATTTTCACTACATGAAGTTCAGGCGGCTGTTTTCCTTAAGGAACTCTCGTCCCCCTTGAACGCAGACCCAATTAGCGGATTTCAATACAATAATCCAGATCAAAATCCATTATTTTGTAGTTTTCGCCATCTTCCCTATTTATAATCCTGTAAACACCTCGAATCACAAGACTTAGTTGAAATTCGTCGCGCCGTGCTCATGGCATCTAAGTTGCATCAATCGCCGGGGAGGACACTTGTTTTCATCAAGCGTGAGGGCAAGGATCGTCTGGCGGCGCAGCGGATGCGAAGAGACTTTCTATTCCGGTTTTCGGCCCTCTTGCTGGCCTTCCTGACGCTGGCCGCGGTCATCTTTGCCGGCATTAACTATTGGTCGGAAAGAAACAAAGAAGCTAAAAATCCCACACCTGAAGATGGAGTCTGGTGGGTTGAGGCTGGCATTGTTCAAGCTCAAAGCGTGCTTCTGGATAGCCCTGCCGATAAGGCACGAGTTCATCAAGGCGACCGCATTCTTACCATAAACGGTCAAAGAATAACCGAGGTTGGCGATTGGAGAGCTCCGTTAAGCAATGTCCCTGCGGGGTCGAAGATCACCTACGTTCTGCAGCGGAAAGGGACAGAGAACCCAATCGCGGTTGAATTGCCCGCGCCAGCGGAGGTCACAGACTTTTTCAATCCCGCCAAGAATGGTGGAGTCGCGTGGACATTCGTACTCCGGGCGGAACGCGTTATTCCCGGCGGACCGGCAGAACGTGCAGGCATCCAGGCAGGCGATCTGCTCCTTTCCATCGAGAACCACACCTTGCGGAGTTTTGCCGACCGGATGCGGATGCTCTACAAGACCGGGACACTGATCAAAGCGCACTACGAACTGGAGCGCGGTGGTTCCCGGCTCGAGGATGTGGGCGTGATCCTGGAACCCGCCGACCTCTCGCTCCATCAAGGCTTGCGGTTGATTGCGCTCATTTACCTGGGCATAGGCCTTTACGTCCTATTGAGGCGCTGGACAGCTCCCAAATCCATTCACTTCTATCTCTTTTGCCTGGCTTCTTTTGTTTTGTACTCATTCCACTTCGTTGGAAAATGGACTCTGTTTGACACGATCATTTATTGGTCCAACATTGTGGTGTGCTCCCTGCAACCGGCGCTTTTCCTTCATTTTGCTTTGACTTTCCCGCCCAGGAAATCCCTGGAAAAACGCGGATGGCTGATCCCACTGGTCTACGTGCCAGGAACTCTGGTGGTGGTCATTTATGCGGTGCTCATCAAAGGCTGGGAGGCCACTGAGAGTCTACGCTTCAATCTTGACCGGCTGCAGACGCTCTACCTGACGCTGTTCTTCATTGTGGCAGCCGCAGTGCTTTGGGACAGCTATCGCAAGGCCAACCTCCCGCTGCTGCGCCAGCAAATGAAGTGGATTTCCAGGGGCACGGTGCTGGCGATTGCTCCTTTCACTCTGTTCTATGTGATCCCGTTCCTCGCCGGCGCTGTAGCCACTCCGGGCATGAAGATATCCTGGTTCTCCCTGGTTTTTCTGCCACTCACCTTTGGCTACGCCATCGTCCGCTATCGCCTGATGGATGTGGACATCATCTTCAAACGGGGTGTGGCTTATACGCTGGCTACTGCGGCCATTGTGGGAGCTTACTTTGTAGTGGTGGCGTTGCTCGCAGAGAGGGTGCGCACCAAGCTGCCCAATTGGGGACCAACGGGTCTGATCGCTGCGATCATCGTGACTGCACTTCTCTTCGATCCGTTGAAGAACTGGTTCCAGGACCGGGTTGACCGCTTCTTCTATCGCAAGCGTTACGACTACCGGCGCACCTTGATTGAGTTCGGACGAGAACTGAACTCTGAGACCGACTTGAGCGCCATGCTGAGTTCGGTGATCGATCGCCTGTCGCGCACCCTGCTGGTGGACCGCATTGCCATCTTCCTGGCCACCGGCAACAGCGCGGAAGAGTTTGTCATGGCCAAATCGTTCGGCATCTCCTACGCCGGTCCCTTGGATTTGAGCTTCCTGGTGGTGGAACGTCCGGAGTTTTACGCCGGACACATCTTCTTTGACAATACCCGCAAGGCGTTGCGGGAGAGCGCCACCGCACGCGAAACCATTGCCAAGCTGGACCTGAATTATTACATACCCTGCACCGTCCAAAACCGCACCATTGCCGTCGTAGCTCTGGGCAAAACCATGGCGGGCGACTTCCTCTCCAGCGAAGATGTGGAGTTGCTGGAGACCCTGGCGGGCTATATCGGGATTGCCATCCAGAATGCCAAGCTCTACGCTTCCCTGGAACAGAAAGTCAGCGAGTACGAACGCCTTAAGGATTTCAACGAGAACATCGTGGAATCGATTAGCGTGGGTGTTCTGGCGGTCGATCTCGAAGACCGTGTCGAGTCCTGGAATGCGCAGATGGAGGTCATGTATGCCATGTCGCGAGCCCAGGTGCTGGGCGAGCGTTTAAGCGATGTTTTCCCCGGAACTTTCATGGAGGAGTTCTACCGCTTCCGCCAGAGCCCCGGAATCCACAACCTTTACAAATTCCGCCTGAATACGCCTGCCGGTGACACGCGCGTCGCCAACATCGCCATCGCCCCGCTGGTAACCCGAAAATTCCACGTGATCGGCAGGTTAATCATTGTCGACGATATTACTGAGCGGATCGAACTGGAATCGCAGCTCAGCCAGGCCGAGAAGATGTCTTCCATCGGCTTGCTGGCTGCGGGCGTGGCTCATGAGGTGAACACGCCGCTGGCCGTGATCTCCAGTTACGCCCAGATGCTTCAGAAGCAAGTCAATGGAGACGAGAGGGTTGCAGGCGTGCTCGACAAGATCACCCGCCAGACCTTCCGCGCCTCGGAGATAGTCAATAACCTGCTCAATTTCTCCCGCACCAGCAGCACCGAATTCAGCGACGTCAATTTGAATAAGATCATTGCCGAGACCCTCGCGCTCCTGGAACATCAATTCAAGACGTCGCAGATCAAGCTGGAAACCGATTTGAACGTGAACCTGCCTTTGATTCATGGCAATCCAGGCAAATTACAGCAGGTATTCTTGAACCTCTTCGTTAATGCCAAAGACGCCATGGCTGGGGCCGGCGGAACTTTGAGCATCCATACGGCAGTGAATACCGGGGTCAGCGTCATTATAAGCGACACCGGCGCTGGTATCGCTCCGGAGCACATCAGCAAGATTTACGATCCGTTCTTCACCACCAAGACCACGCCACGAGAAGGCCAGTCTCGAGGCACCGGACTTGGGCTTTCCGTAACTTACGGAATCATTCAAGAGCACGCTGGGAAGATACGGGTAGAGAGCAATCCTGGCCAGGGCACTTCTTTTTATCTTGAATTCCCCCTGATTAGAAAGGCCGTCAATGTCTGAAGTAGCAGTATTAAGCCGCCACCATGTCGACGCCACCACCACCGGGTCGGTCCTTATCATCGACGATGAGGTCGCAATCCGAGAGTCGCTGGAAACCTTGCTGGAATTTGAAGGTTACTCCGTTCAATCCGCCGGCACTGGCGAACAAGGGCTCGCCAAACTGGGCGAGTGTCCGTTTGACTTGGTGCTGCTGGATTTTGCGTTGCCCGATCGCAATGGCCTGGAGATTCTCGCAGAGATTCGGGACCGCGATCCCCAACTGGCCGTAATCATGATTACCGCTTACGGCACCGTGGACAACGCCGTTCGGGCCATGCAGGGCGGCGCCAACAACTTTATCCAGAAGCCCTGGGACAACGAAAAGTTGCTGGCCGACGTGCGCGCTGCCATTTCGCGCCGCCGCGCGGAAGAGGAAAATGAGCAGCTCAAGCGCGCCTTGAAGCAACGCTACAATTTCGAAAATATCGTGGGCAAGAGCGAAGTCATGCTCAAAATATTCGACTTGGTCTCCCAGGTCGCGCCCAGCCGCTCCACGGTGTTGATCCAGGGCGAGAGCGGGACCGGCAAGGAGCTCATCGCCAAGGCCATCCATGCCAACTCCCCCCGCAAGAACCGCCCGTTTGTGCCTGTCAATAGCGGTTCCATGCCTACTGATCTGCTGGAGTCCACGCTCTTTGGTCACGTAAAAGGCGCCTTCACCAGCGCCGTCTCCTCCAAAAAAGGCCTGTTCGAGGTTGCTGACGGGGGCACGATCTTCCTGGACGAGATCGGTACCATGAGCCTGGAGACCCAGGCAAAGATCCTGCGCGTGGTCCAGGACAAGAAGTTCATGCATCTTGGAGGCGTCCACGAAATCCAGGTAGACGTGCGCGTAATTGCCGCTACCAACATTGACCTGAAGACGCTGGTGCGTGAAGGCCGGTTCCGTGAAGACCTCTTCTATCGCCTCAATGTCATCACCGTCGATCTGCCCCCACTGCGCAGCCGTACAGAAGACATTCCCCTGCTGGTCAATCATTTCCTGACGATGTTTTCAGTGGAAAACGGCAAGTCGGCGCGCCATGTCTCGTCCGAGGCTCTACGCCCGATCATGGATTACGGATGGCCCGGCAACGTCCGCGAACTGGAAAATGTGATTGAACGCGCGGTCGTGCTCTCCAACGGCCCCATGATCGGCATCGATCTGCTGCCCGATCACATCGTAGGCCGGGGATCAGCAGGAAAGATTTTTGAGCATCGCCCTGACGCGTCGCTCTTTGAAATCATCGAAGATTGCGAGCGTCGCATCATCATGGAAATGCTCGAAAAATGCAACTGGAACCAAACCGAAGCCGCCGACCGGTTCCACATACCCCTCTCAACCCTGAACCAGAAAATCAAGCGCCTAAGCATCGAGATCAAGAAGAGGGCCAAAGAAGCCAGCTAGCTCATTACACCTGCTGCAAGTGCCTCATTTCGAAACCCCTTGGGGCTTCTGTTATAGTGGGGCTGTTTCATGGCATCTCCCACGCTAGCGCTTAAGAGGAATATGGCGGCGGCCCAGGATTATTACATCCTGGCTGCCAAGTCCGTTTTAAACATCTTTCGCCGGCCACGCTATGTTGCCGATGCCATCCAGCAAGCCGACCTGATTGGCGTGGGTTCTCTGCCCATTGTGGTGCTCACCGGCATGTTTACCGGCATGGTTTTGTCCCTGCAAAGCGCCAATACCCTGAGCCGGTTCGGCCAACTCCCTGTAATTGGACAACTTGTATCCTTATCGATGATCCGGGAACTCGGGCCGGTGCTCACCAGCCTGATGGTGGCTGGAAGAAACGCCAGCGGAATGGCCAGTGAGTTGGGTTCGATGAAAGTAACCGAGCAGATTGATGCCATGCGGGCCCTCGGGACCGATCCTTCCAAGAAGCTGGTTACGCCGCGGGTCGCGGCTACAACCTTCATGCTCTTCTTTCTGACCATCATCTCCGATCTGGTAGGGCTGATCGGTGGATATATAATCGCCTTTCTGGTGCTGGGCATGGACTCGCTTCAGTATTGGAACTCCGCCTATCAGTCGCTTTCCTTTGACGATGTTTTCATGGGCTTGATCAAGCCTGTATTTTTCGGATTCATTATCTCCACGGTTGGCTGCTACTACGGGCTGAGCACAACTGGAGGTACTCAGGGAGTCGGCCGGTCTACGACTCAAGCAGTCGTAGCCGCATCGATCCTGATTTTGGTGGTCAACGTGTTCATTACCAAGATCCTGCTAGGCTCGATCAAATAAACATTTCATGACCATTCCCGAGAATCTTCTGCCCGACACCGTGCACAAAGCCATTATCTTTGAGGAGGTGGCCATAAGCTTTGAAGGGAAGCAGGTGCTTGATGGAATCTCCTTTGAGCTCAAACGGGGCGAGACCAAGATTTTGCTGGGGGTTGCAGGGGCAGGCAAAAGCACGATCTTGAAATTGTGTCTCGGACTCATCAAGCCTGACCGCGGACATATCTACGTTTTAGGCCACGACATAACTTCAATGACCGAAGAGCAACTCTTCGACCTCCGCAGCAAGATCGGGATTGTCTTCCAGGAAAGCGCGCTTTTCGACTCCTTGACGGTGCGGGACAACGTGGCTTTTCGTTTGTTAGAAGAGAAACTGCCCGACCAGGAGATTGACCTACGCGTGCGGGAAGCGCTTCGGTTCGTGGAGTTGGAGCACACCTTTAACATGTTTCCGGCGGCGCTTTCAGGCGGCATGAGGCGTCGCGTCGGCATTGCGCGCGCCATTATTACCCAGCCGGAGATCCTGCTCTACGATTCCCCTACTGGAGGCCTTGACCCGATTACTTCAACGACCATCGTCGAGCTGATCATGAAGCAGCGCGATGTGAACAAATCGACATCTCTTTTGGTAAGCCACCGCCTGCAAGATGGCTTCATGCTCGCAACCCATTATTACGATGCCCAGACGAATCGTATGCATGCCATCGAAGGTCACATCTCCCGCGATCTTCACACAACGTTCCTGGTCCTGAAAGATGGAAAAGTCATCTTCGATGCAACCGTCGCCGAGTTGGGAAGGGAAAAAGACCCGTACATCCGGGAGTTTTTGTATTTGGAGCCGGTGTCTTAACTAACCCAGCATTGGGTTCGGCCGCAAAGAACGCGCCGAACCATGATGGGCTATTTTCACGGTCCAACTTTTCAAGGGACTTGGAGCCAACTGCCTGGCCCTAGCTGGCGGCCTTGGCAGTCGCGGCATTTCCGAAACGGGCTTTGAGCATTTGCTGGATACGTTTGACGCGCGCCTTGCTTTCAGACGACTTGGTTGCGAGTTTTTCAAAGTTGCTCAGGAACTCGGCATTGCCTGATTCTTTTCTCATTTGTGGAAGATGATGGCCGAACTTGGCGAAGAGGAAGTGGAGTTCACCGTTGCATTTAAAGAACAGTTCTTCATGCAGCGCGCCCTCCAGGACCATGGCCGCCGCCATGTCCCAATAGGTGAGAACCTGCCGGCAGTAGGCGTTTTGTTCGGTGCCAAATGAATTCATTACCGATTGAAATTCTTCGTAGCTTGAGGGCCAGAACTGGCCGATGACAAATTCGCGCGCCTTGCGCATGACCGGTTCGCGGCGCAGATCATAAAGTTGCATGAGGACTTGCGCATCATGGGGAGTAGCTTTCTTGCTTTTTATAGCCATGAATTGAATTGCTCCTGTTTTTATTTATGCCACCGCCTCAGGCTTGGGCAAGGGGCGGGAATAATCACATTTTATTACCTGCGGGGCTTCAGCGGCCGCTGGGGCTTTCTTTCCGCGCGCCTTCGGCTTCTTGGGCTGCTCTTCTTCCTCTGCTGCCTTGCGCGAATTGTTTGGGCAAACCAGCACCGCTCCAGATTTCAGGTTCTTTTCGAGCAGGTAGGGACTGCCGCATTGCGGGCATTTTTCCGCTACCGGCTTGTAAGCCGAGGTAAATGAGCATTTGGGATAATTGGAGCATCCGTAGAAAAGATTTCCACGGCGGCGGGCCTTCTTTTCCACCAATTCGCCATCTTTGCATTCCGGACACTTCACACCGATGAAGTTTTGTTTGATGTATTTGCAATCCGGATATCCGCTGCAAGAGATAAATTCGCCGTAACGGCCATGGCGCAAGACCAGGTTGCGATTGCACTGCGGGCAGGTCTCTTCCAGCGGGACATCCGGGACTTTTTTGCCTTGGTCGAGCCTGCGCGTCGTCCTACATTCGGGATAGCCGGTGCAGGCCATGAACTGGCCAAAGCGGCCCCGCTTTAAAACCATGACACGGCCGCAATTCTCGCAATACTCTTCCTGGGTGGTCTCCGGCATCTCCGCCGAATCCAGGTCTGGCAGGTTGATGGGATTTTCCTTGGTAAAGGTGCAACTCGCAGGATCATCCTTTTTATAAGCACTGCAGGCAAAGAACGATCCATGCTTGCCCCATTTGAGCACCAGCGGGGAGCCGCACCGCTCGCACTTCTCTTCGGTGGGCTTCTCCATCCGCTTGATGTTTTCCATGTGCTTTTCGGCGTAGCGGAGATCTTTTTCGAACTTCTTGTAGAATTCGCCCAGCGCGTCGGTCCATTTTTCCTTGCCGTCTCCGATCTCATCCAGTTCTTCTTCCAGCCGGGCTGTGTACTTCAGATCGAAAATCTCGGCGAAGTTCTCCACCAATAGATCGGTAACCACCAGGCCGGTCTCCGTAGGTATGAACTTGCCGCCGATCTTTTGCACGTACTGGCGCTCCTGGATCGTAGAGAGAATCGTGGCATAAGTTGAAGGCCGGCCAATTCCCTGTTCTTCCAGCTCTTTGACCAACGAGGCTTCGTTATAACGTGGTGGCGGCTCGGTGAAATGCTGCTCCGGCTTCAATTCCTTGAGCGTGAGTTTCTGGCCAACCTGCAGTGGCGGCAACTTATGTTTAAGGGCCTCGTCTTCTTCGTCTTTGCCTTCCTTGGATTCCTCGTACACCTTCAAGAAGCCTTCGAACTTCAGTACGGAACCGGTGACGCGGAAGGTAAACGACTCGTTGGGCGCCTTGGCTTCTACATCCACGCTAGTCTGGTCGAAGATTGCAGGATTCATCTGCGAAGCCACAAACCGCTGCCAGATAAGTTTGTAAACTTTGTATTCATCTTCGTGAAGGTACTTCTTGATCTCATCCGGATGGCGGGCTGCGGACGTGGGGCGAATCGCCTCGTGCGCTTCCTGCGCGGACTTCTTGGATTTGAAAGTGTTGGCTGATTCCGGCAGAAACTCCTTGCCATAAGACGAACCGATCAGGTCGCGAACCTCAGCAAGCGCGTCGTCGGAGATGCGCACGGAATCGGTTCGCATGTAAGTGATAAGGCCGATCGAACCTTCGTCCCCCAGCTCAATGCCTTCATAAAGGCGCTGGGCAATCATCATGACCCGTTTTACGCTGAAGCGCAGTTTGCGGCTTCCATCCTGCTGGAGCTTGCTCGTTGTGAAGGGAGGAGCTGCAGAGCGCCGGCGCTCCTTCGTCTCCACATTGCGCACCGACCATTGGGCTTGTTCCAGTGCAGCCCGGATCTTGGTGGCTTCTTCTTCGTTGGGGATCTCGGTTTTTTCGTCGCCCCGCCCGATGAACCGGGCATCGAATGCCGGTGGCTTGCCTGCCGCAAGATGTGCGTCGATGGTCCAGTATTCTTTCTTCTCAAAGGCCTTGATTTCACGTTCGCGTTCAACGATCAGGCGCAGTGCAACTGTTTGTACACGACCGGCAGAGAGACCTCTCCGCACCTTGTCCCACAGCAGAGGCGACACTTGGTAACCGACAATGCGGTCCAACACACGACGCGTCTGTTGCGCATCCACCAGATTCTGGTCAATAGTGCGCGGATGTCGAAAGGCATCCTGGACGGCTTTCTTCGTGATCTCGTTGAAGGTGACGCGATGGATCGGGATGCCGCCCTTTTTCTTGGTCTTGCCGTCCCTCAGCTCCTCGGCCAGATGGAACGCAATGGCTTCGCCTTCGCGGTCCGGGTCAGGCGCGAGATAAATTGCCAACGCGGATTTGGCCAGCTTCTTCAGCTTGGCCACTACTTTTTCTTTACCAGGAATGATGTCGTATTCGGCGCTGAAGTCTCCTTCAATATCCACACCCAGCTTGCTCTTGGGCAAATCTTTGATGTGGCCAAGCGAGGCTTCGACTTCATAGTCCTTGCCCAGGTACTTGTTAATAGTCTTCGCCTTGGCCGGCGATTCGACAATGACGAGTGATTTAGCCAATGGTCCCTTTTCTGTTTAGATGATTCGAAGCTACCACAACCGAAAAGCTGCTAGCTACTGGCTGCTAGCTTCTAGCGCTACTTTCGTAACCCCCAGTTCTGCTGGATGCGCTCGGGTTTTGTCAGTTTATTTTGAGAGCTCTTCGAGGTTTTGCCCATTAGCGCTCTTTTCCGTAACCCCGTACTCTGCCAAGTGTTGCTTTGTTTTCAAACGTTCCCCGAATATCTTGCCAACCGTTGGCCGCTAGCTGCCGTCTTCATGACTCTCGGCTTAACTGAGGGTTTCTCTAACTTTTCTGAGATCGACGCGACTAGATGAGGTTAGCATACGCTGCACTTCGACCAGCTTCTTCTCAAAGCTGTGGTATGCATCTTGCGTGAGCAGCTTCAAGTCTCGCGCCACCAGCCGATGATATTCGAGTTCAGAAGCGGAGCCGCGAGCGATCTGCAAAAACCTTGCGAACTCGCCACCAGATCTTCTCCCGCAACCCTCTGCGATATTAGCACCCACAGACAATGCAGCACGTCGTATCTGGCTCGTCAAACCGTAAATCTCATCTCGCGGAAACCCCCGCGAGACCTGATAAATCTCCAAGGCCAGAGTATGCGCTTTCTGCCAAACCCTAAGTTCTTTGAAATCCTTCACATTCGATCTCCCGCCTGTAGCTTCGACTAGTCAAACTGACAATCCAATCCATGCTCTTCACGACCCTGGTTTGGCTAGCAGCCAGAAGCTAGCAGCTAAAAGCTCTTTACAAAATTCTTCCCCGGCATCTGCTTAATCCGGCCGTTGAGTTCGAGTTCGAAGAGGACGGTAAACACCTCCGATGATGAAATTTGGTTCTCGAGTTTTTCGATGATTTCGTCAATATGTGTTGCTTCATGCCCTTTTAAAATCGCCAACACGGCTTTCTCGCCAGGAGACAGCTTGTCTTCGGAAGGCAGGTTGCCGATTTGGGGGCCTTTGTCTGATGCGGGAAGTGGTCTTTGGGATTCAAGCTGCTCTTTGACGGAGGCAGGCAATTCCTCCCAAACATCTTCCCAGGTGGCCGTGAGCTTGGCTCCTTGTTTGATAAGGGTGTTTGGGCCCCATGAGTTTTTGGAAATCACGTTGCCGGGGACAGCGAAGAGTTCACGGCCTTGCTCCAGGGCGCAACGCGCGGTGATGCGAGTGCCGCTGTACTCTGCTGCTTCCACCACCAGCACACCGAGCGAGAGACCGCTGATGATCCGGTTACGAATAGGGAAATTCTGCGGAGCAGGAAAACTTTCCAATGCAAATTCACTAACCAGAGCTCCGCCTCCGGCAAGGATACTCTCGGCCACCTTCCTGTTTTCCTTCGGATAAATCACATCCACTCCCGCGCCGAAAACTGCGACCGTGATGCCTGGTCCTTTCAACGCGCCTCGATGAGCGTAGGCATCCACTCCTCGCGCCATGCCGCTGAAGATGACCAGCCCGCGTATGGCGAGATCACAGGCCAGTCTTTCCGCCATGCCAATACCATACGGAGTGGGATGCCGGGTCCCCACGATGGCGATTCCGGGATGACAGAGCACCTCGTGATTCCCACGGACATAGAGCACGAGCGGCGGATCATAAATCTCGCTGAGGCGTTCTGGCCACGCGGCGTCATCTTTGGTAAGAATCTCGATCTTTGCCGCCACGGCTTTCGCATATTCGGCATGCGCCAATTCCAGAGATTTGCCCGTGACAATGGCTTGTGCAGATTGAGCTTGCAAACCCAAGCCTTCCAATTCGGTCAGAGAGGCATGGAAGACATTTTGGGGATCACCGAAATGTTGAACGAGTTTGCGGCCCCGCGTTGGCCCCAACCCAGGAGTTAGCGACAGCGCAAGCCAGTAAATGGCAGTAGAAGTTCCTGGAGTCACAGTTACAATCGGCTCATCGTTCCATGAAGATCAACTTTGGCGGACTCTACACGGATTTTGAAAATGGTGTCAAGTTGAGCCGTTTTGCGGGCGTGAGCGTAGCGGGAGCCCGCAGGCGAAATCCTGAGCGCACTTTGCGAAGGATCTCAAGATGCGGGGTGGCGAGGCAGACTCGAATCCACGCCTCATTGAAGGGCTGCGGATTACGAGTTGAGCCGTTTTGCGGGCGTGAGCGCGCTTGGCACCCTGAGGTGGAGCGAAAGCGAAGCCGAAGGGCCGCAGGCGAAATCCTGAGCGCACTTTGCGAAGGATCTCAAGATGCGGGGTGGCGAGGCAGACTCGAATCCACGCCTCATTGAAGGGCTGCGGATTACGAGTTGAGCCGTTTTGGGCGTGAGCGCGCTTGGCACCCTGAGGTGGAGCGAAAGCGAAGCCGAAGGGCCGCAGGCGGAATCCTGAGCGAAGCGAACGGATCAGACAATGCGTTTGTCAAAATCCCAAAACACCGCTTGATACAATAAAAAGCACTCTATGGGGCGACTGCAAATCTCAGCCATCAGTTTTCTTAACACAGTACCGTTGATGTGGGATTTTGAAAACGGTGAATCCGCAGTTGCTCTTAAGGAACATTTCGAATTTCGATACACGATCCCTTCGAAGTGCGCTGAAGAGTTGCTGTCCGGGACTGCCGATATCGGCATCATCCCGGTGGCCGCCTATACCACGATACCTGACTTGCTGATTGTTCCTGACGTAGCCATCGCATCCAAAAAGCAGGTGCGTTCGATTCTGCTGGTCAGCAAAGTTCCCGTGGAAAAGATTCGTAGCGTGGCTGTCGATCACTCCTCCCGCACATCCACCGCGCTGCTCAAAGTCTTTCTAAAAAAATTCGTTGGCATCGACCCCGGCTTCACCGAGCAGGCGCCCAAGCTCGAGGAGATGTTGCGCTGGCATGATGCCGGTATGCTGATCGGAGACTCCGCTCTTCAAGCATCGACACGGCAACATTACGTCTATGATCTGGCGGAGCAATGGCAGAGGTGGACATCGCTCCCCTTTGTGTTTGCTTTTTGGGCCATACGCAAAGCCGCTCTGCAGACCGTTCCGGCCAAGTTGGATGTCGCGGCTGTTTTTCAACAATCGCGCGATCACGGCCTAAAGCATATTCAGCAGACCGTAACCTCTTGGTCTAAAAAGTTGAATCTGAAACCAGCGGCCATTGAGGAGTATCTCACCCGGAATATCGACTACTCGCTGGATCAAGATAATCTTGCCGGGCTTAAGCTCTTCTACCGGTATGCTGCGGAGTGCGATGTGCTTCCGTTGGCGCCTGAACTTCGATTTATCGGAAGCACTCAGCATTCAGCATTCGGCACTCAGCCCGCAAACATTTTGGGCTAGCTGGTGACGAGACTCCTGGCATCAAGATTCCCCCAGCGGCTAGCAAGCTCCTCTATAAGACTCTCAAAAATCCAGCATCATCCCACTCCTCATCTCAAGTAGCAATTTCCTTGGAGTGGGACTTTTGATTCAATGGTGCTTTGTTTCGCCAGCTATGGAATAAACCTCTTGAAACTGAGTTCAAATCAAGCTTATTGTTGATGTATGGCTGATCTGAAGTTTGAAGTGCCTGCAACTGAGGAAGTCGTGGTCGATACAGAAACCTCGGCGGCAATTAAGCGCGGTATTAGAGACGC
>DASZFK010000217.1:0-7391 GCA_035939855.1 Candidatus Angelobacter sp. | reverse complement strand
TTAGCCACGAATACACACGAATTAACACGAATAAAAAACAAGGAACGGAGTCAAAAAATATTTCTTTTCACTACTCCTGCCGTTGCTTATCTCTTTCTGTCTTGATCTTGATTCGTGTTCATTCGCGTGGATTCGCGGCCCAGAAGATTTGGCTTTTGATTTAGTCCAAGGTTTCCAATGATCGATGCTGAGTGGTGGTATGCTTTTTGATAGTTTGTCGGCATCTGAAGAAGCGAGGAACTCCGACTCACTTTAAGCAAGGAGAAGAAATATGGCAGTGGTAAAACCCTTACCCGAAGAAAAAGCACCTGATGATCTAAAACCGATTTATGAGAGCATGAAGAAGAAGTTCGGGCACATGCCGAATTTTTTTGGCATGATGGCCAACAAGCCTGAAGTCCTGAAGAGTTTTCTTCCTTTTTATTCAGCCGCTACCGGTCCGGGCGCCCTCGACCACAGATACAAGGAACTCGCCTATCTCAAGACCTCGATCGTGAACGCCTGCGAATATTGAACCAAGGCGCATACCGCTTCGGCGAAGCGGATTGGAATCACTGACGAACAAATTCACGCCCTCACCTTTTACCACCGCAGCAAGCTCTTCGACGAAAAAGACAAAGCAGTCATTCATTTTGCCGACCAGGTTACGCGGGCTGCAACCACGGTGCGCGACTCGCACCTGCAAGAGTTACGAAAACATTTTTCGGAAGAACAGATTGTTGAGCTTGTTTTGACGATCTGCGCAGCTAATTTTACCAACCGGGTGAATGATTCACTTTTGAGCGATCCGGACCTGGGGTGAGGTTTTTTCTAATTTTCAATTTCTAATTTCTAATTTCTAATTTGAAACCAGTTCACTCTGACTCTATTCACGATTCGTTGGTAGCCGTCCGTCAGTCGAGATATTGAGATAAAGCGCGATTTCTCTGGATGGACTGCGGTTTTGGCGCGTTGTCTCACTTCGGCTCGTCTTTGACTCACCTCAGTGCAGGCTACTTCGGCTCGTCTTTGACTCACCTCAGTGCGGGCTACTTCGGCTCGTCTTATCCGATGCTTGTTATCGGGTGATTCAGAATTAGGCTTCTTTTCAAGCGATACGGGTTCGATGGTTGCCGCTACAGAGGTTTCGTGGCCCTCTTTGGTGGCGTTTTGGTCAGAGGTATTTTGCGGGGTCTGGGTGGGCAGGTAACGTTCCCAGGCTTCGATGAAGTCGGATAGTTGGTAGCCTCGGCGTTTGTCTTCACCACGGCGTTGGCTGCGGCTATAGATTTTGAAGGACTTGCGCAAGATGACCGAGAGGGCGTGCGGGGTCATTGGCTCGCCTTTCTTGCCCCATTCGTGCCATAGACGCTGATCCAGGCCGTATAGGTAGTCGAGTAGCTCCGAGGAGAAGATACGTTCCGGGTTGCCGTGATGGGCGAAGGCGTCGCGGATGTCGGAGAGGAGGGAGATTTCGGTTTGCTGGGCATCTTTGAAGACTTCCGGCAGGGCGGCGCGGGCCTTCTGAGACCAGTCGCCTCCGATGGCATCAGCCAAAACGATCAGGACCTGGGCGCTCGACCGCTGGTGTGGAGTGAGGCTGGGCAACAACCGGCCTTGGCCTCCGCTATTTTCGAAGGTTGTCTCAATTTGTTTTGTGTGAGCGCGGGCCCATTGCTGCATCCAGGAGGTGAGCTTTGCGGCGGCTCCGGGGGCCAAAAGATTCATGGCCCGTTTGACGACCTCGCTGGGCTTACGGCGTTCCAGGACGATGGGGATGGAGCGGCGAGCCAGACTTGGAGGCAGGGGGTCTGGACCGGCAAAGGCCTTTGGACAGAAGGAGATTGGGTAATTGGGTGATGGGATTGGGTAATTGGGTAAATTGGTAATTGGGTAATTGGGATCGCCACTTCGGCTCGCCTCAGTGCAGGCTTCATCGCCAGAATTGCCATAATTGGGATGGTCACAGCCATTGAGCAGGAAGCCGGTCATCTGGGTTTTGTCGCTGCCGCTGAAGACGGTTTGCCAGTTGTCGAGCAGGACTGTTGGATGGTCAGCGTTGATCTTGCGGGTGAAGGCGGAGCGAGAAACTCCGGCGGCCCACCATGGTTGCGCACAGAGGCTACGCAGGATGGTCATGCAGGTGGACTTGCCGGATTCTTCGACTCGGGAGGAGATGTTGAGATACGGGGTGAGATGAGCGGCCTTGTAGGTGTAGGTGTGGAGAATCCAAAGAGCCAGGACCGTGCTTTGATGGTCGGTGCAGACTAGGTGCTGACGGATGAGGTTTGTCAGGTCATCCATTGTTTGGATGGGATCGGGCGACGACGCATTGGGTAATTGGGTAAGTTGGTAATTGGGTGAAGAGGAATTGGGCGAAGAGGAATTGGGTAATTGAGTAACTTGGTAATTGGGTAATTTGGAGTCCTTCGGCCCACTGCTCGGGACAGAGTCCATTGGTCCACCGGTCTTGACTGAGGGCTTTGGCCCACTGGTCGGGATAGAGTCCTTTGTCCAACACATCACGATATCGTCCCGCATCACAACGAATTCGGATTCAGATAGGAAGCGCCAGGAGCCGTCGGGTTGTTTTTCGGCGCGCCAGACTTTGTTATATGGGTAGGGCGGCAGTTCGGGTGTGCCATCCGGACGGAGGCAGGTCGCCATAAAGAGATCGGGGCCGAGCTCCACCTGGAAAAAATCGCGCGAGCCACGCAGGTCATCCGCATGCGGCACAGCGGGCTGGCCGCGGTCGACATCGTGGGCTTTGATGGAAAAAGGCTTGCCGACCAGCCAGTGGGGAAAGATCAGCCTGCCTTCCGGCGAGCGGAACAAGTAGTGGAGTTGGCCGGGGTCGATGGTTTGAATGAGAGTCCAGGTCCAGGTTGAGTTTGAGGGTTGCATAGAAACTCCTTGGGGAATTTTTAATTTTTAATTTCTAATTTTTAATTTGAAAGGCTGAAGCGTGGACTGCGGTGGACGAGGTGGACGGTCTACCGTAATCCTAGAAATGCTTTTATTGATTTTTAGTATTTGTTTTGCAGATGTTGGATAGCTTTGATGGGGAAGTGATTTTGGATAGGGCTACGCCAACCCTCTTGCTGATAAGCCACGGAAGTTTACGTCCCCGCGAATGACGACGATTTGTAATAGACCCTTCCCCGTTCGCTACGCTCAGGGTCAGGGTTTCGCCTGCAGGCTCCACCCCTTCGATGACTCAGGGTCACGCCTGCATAACGGCTCAAGTTAACGTCCCCGCAAATGACGACGAATTGTAATAGACCCTTCCCCGTTCGCTACGCTCAGGGTCAGGGTTTCGCCTGTAGGCTCCACCCCTTCGATGACTCAGGGTCACGCCTGCATAACGGCTCAAGTTTTTCACTCAGGCCCGAATTACAGCCCTCACTGGAGCCGACGAGACGAACAATATACGAATATCGATATCTTGTCAACCCCATTTCGAAAAATTTCAAGGATCGTGGGGCTGACTGAAGCGGTTTGCCAATCTATTTCACTTACATATGAGACGGTCCAATCAAGGACCACACAGACTGTAGACAGAAGACAAAATCCTAAAAACTCATTTAATTTCAACAGTTTGCAGGCCGATACGATTTTTCTTGACATGTATTGCAGATAGCAATATAAATATTGCGGATCGTGATAATGACTTTAGGCGAAAAATTACGGTATTTGCGAGTGGTCGAAGGCAATCTGCGCGGTCAGAACCGGGAGATGACTCAGTTGGAGGTTGTGAGCGCCGTCCGCAAAGAATTGGGGATGAAGATCAGCCAATCGTATCTTTCGCAGATTGAAAATGGGGCTCGTCCGCACCTTACCAACACGACGCGGTTGTTGCTGTCGAAGTTCTTCAAAGTGCACCCTGGGTACCTGGTCGATGACCCGGAAGGATTTCAAACCGAGTTGGTCTCGGATGTGGATGGACTGGAAGACAAGCTGGATCTGTGGCTGATTCAGGGAGCAGAACGTTTTCGCAATGATCCCAAAGTCAGCCGGGCGTTGTTAAACCTGGCCAAGCATGACGACTCGCGGCGTTGCCTGGTATTGCTCGACGCAATTCTTGAAACGCCGGAGCTGGCCGAGAGACTTTTACAAGTGCTGCGGCCCGAACTGGACAAGGCCACCCGCGGCAACGGTCAAACGGAGGCTTAGATGAACTGGGAATTGTTTTACCTGATCTGTTTCGTCGTGGGCTTTGCCTTCAGCGTTCTCTCGTTTCTAAGCGCAACACTCCATTCCCATGTCCACTTGCCGAAACACATTCACTTCGGGCACGGTCGCGGAGCATACAGCGCACATGGCGGGGGTGGGGCGCATTTTTCGTTTTTCAATCCGCTCACATTCACCGCTTTTCTCACCTGGTTTGGTGGCACTGGATATCTTCTGGTTCATCTGCGCCACATCTGGGTGTTTGCCGGACTGGCCCTGGCATCGGCGGCGGGCCTGGTCGCGGCCGGCCTGGTGTTCCTGTTTGTGGCCAAGGTGCTGATGGCCAACGAGCACGATCTTGATCCGCTCGATTACGACATGGTTGGAGTGCTCGCTCACGTGAGCAGCACGATTCGCAGTGGCGGGACGGGAGAAATTGTTTTTGCCCAGGAAGGCGTACGCAAGCCGTGCGCGGCTCGCAGTGAAACCAACGATTCGCTGGCCAAAGGGGAGGAGGTCATCGTCACGCGGTACGAACGGGGCATCGCCTACGTCCGCCGCTGGGACGAATTGGCTAACTCAGCCGGCGTTTCTCTTAACCAGGAAACCGGGAACAGGTAACTCTGAGGAGGGAATATGGAAGGGAATAGTTTTTGGATCATTATTGGCCTTGGAATTGTGGCAGTCATGTGCCTGTTTGCGATGATTGCCCGTTTATTCCGCAAGGCAGGACCGCACGAAGCGCTGGTTGTTTACGGCTTTCGCAAGACGCGCGTGGTCATTGGCGCGGGCACAGTGATTTTTCCCATGATTGAAAGTTTCAGGCTGCTGTCGCTGGAGTTGATGTCGTTTGACGTTGCCCCACAGCAGGACCTTTATACCAATCAGGGAGTGGCGGTCACGGTAGAGGCAGTCGCCCAGATCAAAGTTAAATCAGATCCCCTTTCCATTCGCACGGCTGCGGAGCAGTTTCTCACCAAGACTCCTTCGGAACGGGAAGGCTTGATCCGCCTGGTGATGGAAGGCCATCTGAGGGGCATTATTGGCCAGCTTACGGTTGAGCAGATCGTGAAAGAGCCGGAGATGGTGGCCGACCGCATGAGATCAACGTGCGCCGAAGATATGAGCAAGATGGGGCTGGAGGTGATCTCATTCACCATCAAAGAAGTCCGCGACAAGAATGAGTACATCGCCAATATGGGACGTCCCGATGTAGCCCGCATCAAGCGCGATGCCGATGTAGCTTCCGCAGAGGCCGACCGCGACACCGCCATCAAGAAAGCCGAAGCGCAAAGAGCGTCCGCCATCGCCAGAGCCCAGGCTGACCAGGAGCGCGTGCTGGCCGAAACGCTTTCTCTTGCCAAGCAGTCGGAAGCGCAACGCGATCTTGAAATTAAGAAGGCCCAATACCTCGAGACCGTGAAGCGCCAGCAAGCCCAGGCCGACAAGGCCTACGAACTGCAGCAAAACATCACGCAACAACAAGTAGTCGCTGAGCAGGTCAAAGTGCAGCAGATCGAGAAAGAGCAGCAAATCAAGGTGCAGGAAGCTGAAATTTCCCGTCACGAGAAAGAGTTGATTGCCACCGTCCTCAAGCAGGCGGAGGTTGAGCGCCAGCGAGTGATGAACATCGCCGAAGGCGAGAAAAGCCGCTTGATCGCGCAGGCTGAAGGCCAGGCCTCTGCCATCAGGGCACAAGGCGAAGCGGAAGCCGACATCATCTTCAAGAAGGGTGACGCAGAAGCCCGCGCCATGAACCTGAAGGCTGATGCCTATAAACAATGGAACCAGGCCGCGGTCGTCGACAAGCTCATCAGTGGGCTGCCCGAGGTCGTAAAAGCCATGGCAGCGCCGCTCTCCAATGTGGACAAGATCACGATTGTTTCCACCGGCAACGGATCATCGACAGGTGTCAGCAAGCTTACCGGCGATATGACCCAGATGGCGGCCCAAGTACCGGCATTGTTCGAGGCGCTCTCGGGCATGTCGATGTCGGAACTGCTCTCCAAGGTGAAACTGATTGGGGATAGCACGCCGAAGCCGGATGCTGATAGCGACACCAGCACGTCCAAGGCGAAAGGGGCAGGTAAATAGCTTATTTCGAGGATTTTATGAAACGACTGATCTCTCTCCCGGGTTTGTTGCTGGGGCTGGTCGCTGGTTTGGTGGCTGGATTGATCATAAGCCACTTTATCGGATGGTTGCTTTTCGGACTGGCCGTAATCGCGGTAATCGCTGCACTCCGAATGCAGCGAGGCAGAAAAATCAGAAAGCTAGCCAAAGCCTGAACGGGCTGAGGATTAGGAGGACCTATGGCACTACTGGAAAGAGTTTCAACACTCATTCGCGCAAATTTGAATGACTTGATTGATAAAGCGGAAAATCCCGAAAAGATGATCAAGCAGGTCATTCTCGACATGGAAAACCAACTGCTTCAGGTGAAGACGCAGGTTGCCATCGCCATCGCCGACCAGCACCTGCTGGCCAAGAAGCAAAAAGAAAACGACGAGAAGATCACCGACTGGAACCGCAAGGCGGAAATGGCAGTTGCCAAAAACCAGGATGACCTGGCCAGGGCGGCAATCGAGCGGTCTTTGGAATATCAGCAGCGAAGGGAGGGCTTCGTGCAACAGGTTGCTGACCAGAAATTGCAAGTCGAAACCTTGAAGAATGCGCTCACCAAGCTGCAACAAAAGCTGGAAGAAGCGCGCGCCAAGAGCGAGTTACTCATGGCCCAACATCGCCGCGCCCGCACCCTGGTCAAGGCGGCGGATGCCCATGCCAAAATCGGCGATCATGCCGCAGTCGCTACCTTCGATCGCATGAAAGAGAAAGTCATGCGCTCCGAAGCCATCGGCCAGGCCAAAACCGAACTGATCACGGAAAACGACAGCATCGACGACCGCTTTGCCCAGCTTGAAAAAGAAGATGAGGTCAACCGCATTCTGAGCGAGCTGAAAGCCCGCCGGCAAGCGTAAATGAAACGGACCCAGGCACGAAGAATCCTAATGGATTCCAAGAAACCTGTGAATGAACTGCGCGGGGATTCTTCGCGGCTGGATGCAGCTACAACCAAAAACCAAAACCCACCACCCTTCGCTTCGCTCGAGGGCAGGCTACGACACGAAGGCACGGAGAAGATCAAGACCAAAGTCAACCGCAGAGTACGCAGGGAGCGCAGAGAAACTGGAGAGAAAATTGCTTTGATCTAACGATGAACGAGAAAAACACGATTTCAAAGC
>DASZFK010000216.1:0-14819 GCA_035939855.1 Candidatus Angelobacter sp. | reverse complement strand
CAGCAGATGCCCAAGGGAGGCGACCTGCATAATCATCTCTCCGGGGCTGTCTACGCGGAGACGTTCATTCAGTTTGCGGTCACCGACAAAATGTGTTTTGATCGCGCTAAAGGCAGGCTGGTCCGCAACGAACAGCAATCTTGCGACCCTACCCAGGGCCGTCCCAACGCTGAAGATGCCTACAAAGATGGCGTCTTGTTTGGGGATATGGTCGATGCATTTTCCATGCGCGACTTTCATCCACACTGCGACTTTGTAGGGGATGCTGTTACGTTCTCGACACGCTGTGAGTCAGGGCATGATCACTTCTTTGCTACGTTCGGCAACTTCGGCGCTGCCACTCTTGGCCATACAGCCGAGATGATTGCGGAAGTGGTGAGGCGGGCTGCGGCCCAGAATGAAAGTTATCTAGAGCTGATGTATGGCCTGGACGAAGGCAAAGCCGCAAACGCCGTGAACATGATCGCCTCCAAGTGGGGAAACGAAGATGTCGAACAAATCGCCGATGTTGCCCGGAGCCTGGAAAGCGATCCGAGCTTCCGCAGCGGAATTCAGGCGGGGCTGGACGATTTAAGGAAAACTCACGATGCCTGGCAATCCCTGCTGCATTGTAATGACCAAGCCCATCGCGAAGCCGGTTGCGATGTCAAAGTTCGTTATCTCTACCAGGTGCCTCGCGCCATCGACCTGAAGCAGGTCGTTGCCAGGATTGTGGTTGGTTTTTCCATGTCCGAAGCCGACAGCAAGGCCGGTCAGGGCAAGGAACCGCTGGTGTTGGGCCTGAACCTGGTGCAACCGGAAGACTCATATTTAGCAGTACACGATTTCGACAAACAGATGCTTGTTCTCAATCGGTTGCGCAGCGTCTACCCTGGTGTGCATCTCACCCTTCACGCCGGCGAACTAACTGCTGGACTCGTTCCCCCTGAATATCTCCGCGACCACATCTACAAATCGGTGATGGTCGCCGGTGCGGAGCGCATTGGTCATGGCGTAGACATCGTTTATGAAGATGACAAAGAGAAGTTGCTGGCGTCCATGGTTACAAAAAAGGTATTGGTGGAGATTTGCCTTACCAGCAACGATGTAATTCTGGGCGTTCGAGGGGCTGATCATCCTCTTAAGCTCTATCGCGACCATAAAGTTGCCGTTGCTTTTGCTACAGACGATGAAGGTGTCTCGCGCTCCGACCTGACCCACGAATACCTTCGCGCGGTCCAGACCTACGATTTTCTTGGCTATAAGGATCTTAAGAACATGGCGCGCGCCAGCCTGGAACACAGCTTTTTGCCCGGTCGTAGTTTGTGGGAAGATTCGAGCGCCTTCAAGATCGTGCAGGCCTGTAGCTACGCGCAAGACAAACCTGGGGCTGCCCTGAACTCGGTCTCCCCAGAGTGCCAGAAATTCCTTAGCCAGAGCGAGCATGCACGGACACAATGGGGGTTGGAAGAAAAGTTCAGAGAATTTGAAAAAGAGAGTGGCACGAGAGGTGATAGATAACGCCGTAACAGGCCGCCTAAAAAAAGCTGCTGGTGGGCTTTGTGCCAGCCCCAACCATCCCCAGGCGGGAATGGTCTGGAAGGCCGTTACTTTGACTTCCAGACCGCCAGTGACTATCGTTGTGCAAAATGAACCCTGCCCTTGCTGAGTCCTTAATTCTGTGAAAACCGCTTCTATTTCGCTCATGGCGGCAATCCTGGTTGTCACAGCAGCGTCTTCTTCAAGGCAAAAAGGCCAGTCTGTGCAGGGAAGCCCCTCGACTGCCACCGCCGCATGTCCTGACACTGTGCCTTGGACGGGGAAGTATCGAAACCATAGCTTCGGCTTCATCATCGAAATTCCTAAGCCTTTGAAGGGTTTCTGGAATTCGGCTGTCTGTGTTGCTGGGCCGGACGGATGTACATGCATGGGGGACCATGGACGCATCGTCCCGCTGAGCAACCCTCCTTACGAACCCGAGCGCCATATCGAAATCTATGCTGGACACGCTTCAGACCTGGACAAGCCCACCGTGGGGGCGGAGGTGGCCAGCCGTTTGCGTCAGATTCACGAAAGGAACCCCAACCATCGCGTATATGTTCTCAAAAGATCGCACATAATGTTGTCCGGTCTGAGAGGGGAAAGAGTCCTGGTGCGCTATTTTGACGAAAAGCTAAAGAGGTGGTGGAAAGAAGATTTCATCGAACTTGTTCGGAAGGGCTCGATTGAGTATTCGCTCTACTTGCGGACCGGGGAACATCTTTATCAGCACGATAAAATCATTTTTGAGAAGATAATCTCCAGTTTTGTTTTGACCAGCGGAGAATATACGAAAATGAATTCGACAGGGCTTAGGTGAAACACTCGGACCGCAATCCTGGTGAGAGTTGAGTGAGAGTTCGTGCCGGACACGGGTTGCCGGATAGTTTGCTAAAATTTTCTTGTGGAACCCTCGCTCTTAACCCGCCCAATCCAGAAACGTCCCGATCAGGTCAAGCTTCCCGGACGTATCCTGTTTCTCACCGAAGATCCGGAGTTGATCCGGCGGCAGCTTAACGGGGAAGATTTGCCGTGGGATACTCATAATCCCGAAAAAAATCCTAAGCTGCGCGATGACATTTCTACCGACGAGATCACACCGGCTCACATCTGTTTCTTTTTCGATGAAACCCTGGGTGAGTTTCCCTATACGGGGCTGAAGTGTGGCAACGATTTGCCGATCAAGCGAGGCGACGTCAAGAAGGGCGGTTTCGTGGCTGCTGTGAGCGGCAAGCGGCGCGGGAAAGGATCGAGCCGGGAGCAATCGCCTTATGCAGAACTGTGCGCCGGCATCAAGCTGGTGATTGCCGAAAACATCGAGCGTATTTACAAACAGAACTGCCAGAACCTGGGTGTGCTCACCTCCACCGATTTCAACCTGATCGACAGAATCCGCTCGGGAGAAGAGATTCCCCTGAGCGAGTTCACGAAGGGTGAAGACGAGATTACGCGCCAGGTCATCGAACATGGCGGTTTGTTTCCGTTCAACGTGGCCCGCTTGCAGAAAAAAGTCTTTTTACCGCCGATCGCCACGGGCAAGCGCCCCATGACCATCGCCGAGAAGATCTTTGCCCGCCATATACTCAACGAAAAAGGCGAGGCTGGCGTGCCCTACGTCAAGCCCGGCGACACTGGTTTTGCCCGCACCGATTTGCGCTTCAGCCACGAATATGTCACGCCCATGTCGGCCATCTTTTTTGAGCATTTTGTGGGCAAAGAAGCCAAGGTAAACGATCCCGCCACTATCCTCTTCTTCCGCGACCATCTTACGTTTCTCGACGAAGTAATCTCCGAAGAAAAGAAGAAGATGGGCCTGCTCGATCTTGCCGGACAGCTCAAGGTCAAACAGGAAGATTTCGCGCGCAAGCAAGGAATCCGGCTGCACGGAGAGCTGAAAGACCGCAAGGGATCCGAGGGCATTTGCCACTCCGTGATTGCTGAATCCTACGCTTTGCCGGGCCAGCTCAATGTCGGCTCCGATTCGCACACACCGCACGTAGGCGCGGTGGGCTGTGTGGCGTTCGGCATCGGGACCACAGATGTTTTTAATTCATGGATTACGAAAGATGTCCGCGTCAAAGTTCCCGAATCGGTCAAGGTTGTAGTTCGAGGCAAGCGTCGCGCGAATGTCACGGCGAAGGATTTTATCCTGCTGCTGTTGAGCATGGATTACATTCGGAGCGGCAAAGCGCTGGCCAAGGTGATGGAATATTGCGGCGAGGCCATTGAAGAGCTGGGCGTGGACGAACGCGCCACCATGACCAACATGGCTGCCGAAATTGGCGGATTCACAGGGATCGTAGCTCCTGACCGCAAGACCGTGGAGTTCCTGGCGGAGCGCCGGGGCATGAAAGAGGATGAAGCCGAGAAGCTGTGCCAGGGACTCTACAGCGATCCCGATGCCCAATACGCTCACGTCATCGAGTTGAATGCCGACGAGATAACACCGATGGTAGCTACGCCCGGCGATCCGGGGAATGGCAAGTTTATCCGTGACCTGCACACACCGGTGCCAGTAGAGATTGCCTACGGCGGAACCTGCACCGCGGGCAAAAACGCCGACATGGATATGTATGCCGAGGTGCTGGCTTCCGCGCTGAAACAGGGAAAGCGAGTGGCATCTTCCTGCAAGTTTTATCTGCAGTTTGGTTCCCAGGAGACGCGCGAGTACTGCGTCCGCAAAGGATATCTGAAGATCTTCGAACAGGCAGGCGCCATTGTCATCGAGCCAAGCTGCGGAGCATGTATTAACGCCGGGCCGGGAGTCTCGACGCGGCCCGACCAGATTGTGGTGAGCGCCCAAAATCGGAACTTTCCCGGACGCAGCGGTCCTGGACAACTCTACCTGGCCAGCCCCTATACAGTGGCTGCCAGTGCGGTTGCCGGACATATCGTCGAATACGAGCCCAGCACCCAGCGAGAACTGGTAGGAATCGGGTGATACCAGCTTTGGGAGAAAAATTTTGGGCTGAGTGCTGATTGCTGAATGCTGAGTGCTTTCTGATAGAATCATTAGTTCACTACAGCTCAATGGAAATCACGGAGAACTAGAAGAGTTATGGCATACGTAATTGCAGAGCCTTGCATAGGGACAAAAGACGCGGCCTGTGTGGATGCCTGCCCGGTTGACTGCATCCACCCTAAAAAAGACGAGCCGCAATTTGAAGGCGCAAATCAATTGTTCATTGATCCGGTGGAGTGTATCGACTGCGGAGCCTGCGTGCCGGTCTGCCCGGTGTCGGCGATTTTTGCCTTGGACGACCTGCCAGAAAAATGGAAAGACTACACCGAAATCAACGCCAAATATTTCAACCGATAAGCTTTCCAAAACCCTCAAAGCGCGTGGCTTCGGCTACGCGCTTTTGCTTTGTGTATCCTAAAGTTGATGCCCAAGCAATCTGAAGCCCTGGTGCTCCGCACGTATCCGTTTCGTGAGGCGGATCTGCTGGTAACTCTGTTTACGAGAACCGAGGGCAGGATCAAAGGAGTTGCCAAGTCAGCCAAGAAATCGAAAAGGCGGTTTGGCGGGGCGCTGGAGCCGTTGACTTATGTCACTGCGCATTGGGAAGACAAGGAGGGACAGGAACTGGCTCGTCTCGACTCGTTTGACATCATCGCTTCGCCGTTAACGACAGAAGTCACCTATCCACGATTGATAGCTCTGGAATACGTTTCTGAGGTCATCGACCAGCTTCTGCCTGACCGTGAGCCCAGCGATTCCATCTTTCGCCTGGCGGTCGCCATTGTGAACCAGCTCAAGGCCGAAACCGTATGGATGCCGCTGACCTACTTCGACCTGTGGATTGTCCGCCTGATCGGATTGCTGCCGGACTTGCAAGTTTGTGCAACCTGCGGAGAAGTTCTCAATGGAAGCCGCGCGTACTTTCATCCTATGGCGGATGGTCTGCTGTGCGCCCGCGATAAGCGGCTGGCCAGCACGGAGATGTCTGCCGAATCGCGCAGCTTCGCGGCAAGCATGTTTCGTGCGCCTGTGGAAGCATTTACCGGCACTCCCTGGCCCCGGCAACGGGGCGCTGACCTGCGGCGTTTCCTCGCCCAACGGATCGAACGCCACATCGAGAAGAAGCTGGTAACTGCGGCGATGCTGGATCGTTTGTAGCAGGCAAGCAATCAGCACTCGGCACTCAGCAATCAGCCCGCGAACATCTTGGGCTAAAGGGATAAAGCATCGTGGGCATGGTTAGTGTTGAAAACCCATTCAGCCACGAATACACGCGAATGAACACGAATTGGAAAGCGGCAAGGCCGAGTATTTCAATTTGGTTGAACCCTGCTAGATTTTTGCTCACCTTCTCAGCACTCAGCCCCCGAACCGGCTAGGCTAAAGGAATACGTTTTCGTGGGCATGGCTAGAGTTAGAGCGCTGTTGAAATGCTTGCCTCTTTTGTCCACGACACTGCATTGCTTGTTCCGATTCGTGTTTATTCGCGTGTATTTGTGGCTAAAATGGGTTCTAACACTGACCATGCCCACGACACTGTCTCCCTTAAGCCCGAAAAGCCGAGCGGGCTGATTGCTGATTGCTGAATGCTTCTTCTGATAAATTAATTGTTTAACCAAAGTTCATGCCAAACCTCAACGTACCTACATTTCAGGAATTAATTTTGCGTTTTCAGCGCTTCTGGGCTGAGCGCGGCTGTGTGTTGCAGCAGCCCTACGACATTGAGGTTGGAGCCGGAACCATGGCTCCGGAGACGTTTCTGCGGGTTTTCGGTCCCAAGCCTTACCGTGTTGCCTATGTGCAGCCCTCGCGCCGTCCTGCTGATGGGCGCTATGGAGAGAACCCCAATCGTCTTTATAAACACACCCAACTTCAGGTTATCCTGAAGCCTCCGCCACAAAATGTCCAAGAGTTGTACCTCGAATCTCTAACTGCGATTGGCATTGACCTAGGCAAGCATGACATCAAGTTTGAAGAAGACAACTGGGAAGCCCCGACACTTTCCGCGTGGGGTGTGGGCTGGCAGGTCATGCTCGACGGACTGGAAATCACACAGTTTACGTATTTCCAACAGTGTGGCGGCATCGACCTTGATCCAATCTGCGCCGAATTAACTTACGGGTTGGAGCGCATTGCGGCATTTCTTCAGGACGTGGATAGCATCTACGACATCGTATGGGCTCGTAATCCGCAAGATGGAAGTGTGATGACTTATGGAGATGTCCGGCTCAAAGAAGAACTCCAGCTTTCGGTTTACAACTTTGAAGCAGCAGACGTGGAGAAAACCTGGGCGCACCTCAATCTGTACGAAGCTGAATGCCAGGATTTGATACGTCAATTCAATAGTCTCAACAGCAATAAAGAGACCAGCCAGCAGGAACGAGAGCGATTTCCTCTGCTGGGCGCTTATGAACTCTGCCTGAAGTGCTCGCATCTGTTTAACATTCTCGATGCACGCGGCGCTATCTCGGTCACTGAGAGGGTCGGTGTTATAGCGCGCATCCGGCAGTTGGCGGTGGGGCTGGCCAAAGCCTATCTGGCCCAGCAAATGCCTGCAAAGGCAGAAAAAAAACAGAATGTGGAGGTGGCCTGATGCCTCACTTCCTGCTGGAGATTGGTTGTGAAGAGATTCCCGCCCGCATGTTGGATGCAGCTCTCACAGAGCTGACCCGGCGATTGGCCGAATTGCTCACGAGAGAATCGCTTCTTCGACCTTCAGATGCGGCACAGAAGGATGGAGATGATGTTGCCTGGCAAAGCAGTTTTGCCACGCCACGCCGTCTCGCCGTGTCAACTGATCGGATCGCTGCTTCACAGCCGGACGTGACAGAACAAGTCTTAGGTCCCTCGGTAAAGGTTGCATTCAAGGATGGCAAACCTACACCTGCGGCTGAAGCTTTCGCCAAAAAAACCGGCGTCGATGTTTCGACACTAACACGGGTAAGCAACCCCAAAGGCGAATACCTTGCCGCTACCGTGACCAGGAAAGGCAGGCTTGCGGCCGAAGTGCTGGCCGAAAACCTGCCCAAAGAGATACAGGCTATCTACTGGGCCAAGAACATGTATTGGCGGGAAGGAAAGCCCGAGCGCTTTGTGCGCCCGATTCGCTGGCTGGTGGCGATGATTGACGATCGGGTGATTCCGTTGGAGTTTGCCGGAATCAAAGCCGGCCAGAAAACCTACGGCCATCGAATTCTGTTTCCTGGAGCACAATCGATCCCCAAAGCTGACGAATACAAGGACGTTCTCGCGAAGTGTGGTGTTATCGCCGGCCCTAAAGAGCGTGAGCATCGGATTCGCAAGACGCTCGATGCTGCCACGCGCACTGTAGCGGGAGCACGCTGGCGTGAGGACGCGGAGCTGCTGACTACAGTCGTCAACCTTACCGAGTGGCCGTCGGTTGTTTTAGGAAACTTCGACCATCAATTTCTTTCGCTGCCTGAAGAAGTCCTGGTAACGGTGATGCGCGACCACCAGAAATATTTTGCCGTCGAAGATTCCTCCGGTAAATTGGCTCCGCACTTCCTGGCCGTACTGAATACAGATAGCGATCCCGATGGCCTGATTCGTCACGGCAATGAGCGCGTGCTGCGAGCGCGCTTCAATGATGCCCGCTTTTTCTGGGATACCGACCAAAAAACCTTTCTCAAGCAGCGCGTGGAGATGCTTAAGCCGGTGACCTTCCAGAAAGATCTGGGCAGCTACTATGCCAAGGCTGAACGCATGACCCGGCTTGCCGACAGGATTTCTGCCGCGATCAATGTTGCTGGGATCGAGGTCGATCACGCTGCTGTGAAAGAAGCGGCAAGGCTGGCCAAGACTGACTTAACCACCGAACTGGTCAAGGAATTTACGGAGTTGCAGGGAATTGTTGGGGGACTTTATGCTCGAGCCCAGGGTTTGCCGCACTCGGTAGCGGATGCCATCTACGATCAATACAAGCCGGAGTCTGTGGAAGATGCTGTCCCGCGAACGCGCGAAGGAGCAGTCTTGTCGTTGGCCGACAAGGCCGACAGCATCGCCGGGATGTTTGCCTTGGGGATGATTCCTTCGGGATCAAAAGATCCCTTCGCCCTTCGGCGTCAAGCCAACGGAATCGTGAAGATACTTGCAGAACATGGCTTGCCGGTCGGCATCACAACGTTGTTGATGGATGCCTTGCACTGCTACCAGGAGAACGAAGCGGAAGCAAAGTTTACGCACACTGGCGATCTGTTCAAAGAAGCGATCCACACATTTTTCCGCGAGCGCCTGGAGTTTTACCTGCGCGAGGTAAAGGGCCTGGCTTACGACGTAGTGAATGCAACCTTGACCGCCAGCGCCGATGATGTTGTGGATGCCGTGGCTCGCGCGACTGCGGTCTCCAGCGTTCGTCCTTCACCGGATTTTGAGTCCATCTCTACTTCCTTCAAGCGCATGAAGAACATTCTGCGCCAGGCAGCGGAGGCCAACCGCAGAGTCGCACATCCGTATGATTCTTCCGCTCTAAAAGAACAAGCGGAGAAAACACTCGCTGCCGAGATCCCCAAAGTGGCATCGCAGGTGAACTCCTTGCGGGCCGCCCGGCACTACGAACAGGCTTTGATGGAAATTTCGCGCCTGCGGCCTCACATCGATACCTTCTTCGACAAGGTGATGGTCATGGTCGAAGATGAAGAGCTGCGTGCACAACGCCTCGGGCTGTTGCAAACACTGGTTGGAGAGTTTTCCAGCATCGCTGATTTCTCCGAGATCGTAACGGAACGGAAATAGCGTCGCGGCGCCAATCTAGAGTCACTTGATCGCATCGTCTGGATCGGGGTCGGGTGCTACCTGGGGGCATTTCGAAGAAATTTCATCAAGCACTTGCCTGAAGCGTTTCCCGCTCGTTTCTTGAAGAACTCAGCAGCGGTTTCTACAACGCCCACCTTTTCTGCAACCGCAACAGCGATCCATTGATTCAGCGACACACCATCTTCTTTTGCCAGTCGTTGGGCCGCTTTCTTAATCGAATGAGGGAGCCTCAGCGGATATGTGGTCTTGTTCATCGTTTCAATTCTTCCTTGAATGGCTATCGAATGTCGATTATGGGCAATTATCCCGATCACCAGATCACCTGATCTTATGATATTCTCATAGGTTTTCTTTGGCCGTGTAGGAATGAGCTGTTTGCAATGCCTGAGCAACGTGGACGACAACACCATCGTGAGCGCGTGGGCGAGGCCTTGAAGGAAGAAATCGGCGTCATCCTTGAGGGCGAGCTCGGAGACCCACGAATCGCACTGTGCAACGTGACCGAATTGTTGCTGGCCCCCGATGGCAGGAGCGCAAAAGTTTTTCTCCATGTCGAGGGCGACGACGATGAAGCCAGGGAAACCCTGACGGCCATCAACGCCGCCAAAGGTTTTATCCGGCACGTTTTATTGGAACGCCTGGGCAAGCGGCACATTCCTGAACTATTGTTTCTTCTGGATCGCTCGGGAGAGTACTCGGCCAGGATCGACGAGTTGTTGGGCAGAATCAAGAAACGCAAGAAATAATGGGCATGGACCAGATCGAACAGGTCTTACATCACATTGAGCAGCGCAGGCAGTTTGTCCTTACGTCACACGCACGCCCGGATGGCGACGCCATCGGTTCGGCGCTGGCGCTGGCCGGCATCTTGCGCAGGATGGGCAAGAGCGCCGAGGTGATCATGAGCGACAGCGTGCCGGTAATCTACAAGCCGCTTCCCTTCGCTGACACCATCATTCACGCCACGCACGTCAATGGAAGATATGAAGCGGCTGTGATCCTGGAATGTGATAGCGTGCAGCGCACCCGCCTGCAAGGCCTGGAAAGGCAGTTTCTGATCAGCATTGACCATCATGCCACTTCCAAACCCTTTGCCCACGTCAACTGGATCGATCCCAGTGCCTGCGCCACTGCGGAGATGATCTACCGGCTTGCCATCGGCGCCCGCGTGGAGATTACTCCGGAGATCGCCACCTGCCTTTACACCGCCGTGCTGACCGACACGGGATCCTTTGGATATGCCCCGACCAATGCCCGGACATTCGAATTGGCAAAACAACTGGTGGAGCACGGAGCCGATCCGCCGAAGATCGCGCAAAACATCTATTTCTCCAACCCTACTTCAAAGATGCGGCTGCTGGGCGCGGCTCTATCCTCTTTGCACCGTGAAGGTGCCATGACCTGGATGATCGTAACCCGCGCCGATATGGACCGCTGTGGGGCGCTCGAAGAAGATTGCGAAGGCCTGGTGAACTATGCCTTGGGAATTGCCGGAGTTGAAGTAGCCGTCTTCTTTCGCGAAATTGCCGATAACCGGGTGCGCGTGAGTGTACGCAGCAAAGGCGCAGTCAACGTCGCTGATGTTGCGACTGACTTCGGCGGAGGCGGCCACGAGTGCGCCAGCGGGTTTTCCCTCGAAGGCCCTTTACCCGGGGCCATCGAACGGGTGCTCTCTCGCTTGCGAGAGAAACTTTGAGGATCAATCCCCAATCTCGCCTTCTCCCATTCCAACTGCTTCTGCTTGTAGCCGTCTGCGGCTTTTTGTTTTTCTTTGGTTTGGGAGCTTTTGGCCTGGTGGGTGCGGACGAGCCCCGTTATGCGCAGATTGGCCGGGAAATGTTCGCGCGCCATGATTGGGTTGTTCCCACCCTCAATGGTTCGCCATGGATCGAGAAGCCCGTTCTTCTCTATTGGAAGATGATGATCAGCTTCCGTCTCCTGGGCGTGTGGGACTGGGCGGCGCGCGTTCCTTCCGCTTCTCATGCCACTGCATTGGTGCTTGCCATATTTTTCTTCATGCGGCGTTTTCGCCCTAGAAGTGAATTAGACGCGGCCCTGATCACTGCTTCCTGTTTCGCCATGATCGGATTTGGCCGTGGCGCTTCTACGGATATGGTGCTTTCTGCTCCGTTTGGCATAGCGATGCTGGCGTGGTGGGCTTGGCATCAGACTGGACGCAAGCTTTGGTTGATGGCATTTTATGGGTTACTTGCAATTGGAGCGCTGGCTAAAGGACCGCTGGCTCCTGCGCTGGCGGTGCTGATCGTGGGCGCTTATGCTCTCTGCCGCAAGGACGCAACGGTATTTCTACGCAGCCTGTGGTGGCCTGGGTTCCTGCTATTTTTTGCCATTGCGCTGCCCTGGTATGTGGCGGTCGAAATCAAGGTTCCGCAGTTTCTCCGCTTTTTCTTTTACGAGCAGAATCTGCAGCGTTTTGGCACTAACCGCTATCAGCACAGCCAGCCCTTCTGGTATTACATTCCTGTATTTTTGCTTTCGATGCTCCCTTGGGTGGTGTTTACGGTCACCGGCATCATAGCGTCGGGCAAACAGGCCATTGCCAAGATTCGAGATCAAGAACCTTCAACTTCATCTGACAAGATCACTGAAGATTGGCTCCCCCTTTTTCTCCTGCTCTGGATGGCTATTCCCATCATCTTTTTCAGCATTTCGCGGTCCAAGCTTCCGGGATACATTCTGCCCGGCATTCCTGCCGCTGCACTGCTCACGGCCAACTATCTTTACAGCAGTCCAGACGCGCTTAGCCGGTTGAGGCTGGTTTTGCATTCTTTGGTGTGCGGCGTCCTGGTAGGCGCAACTCTATATGCTCCATGGCGAATGCTGAAACAGTCGCCTCCTTCAAAGGTCTTCGTTGGGATGGCAGTTGCGACCACCGCGACTGCCCTGGCCGTCCTATTGATCGTGCAGCGGGGCGGATTACGGGTATTGCGCGTCGCCACCCTGCTCCCGCTGCTGCTTTGCATGGGATTCCTGTTGCGGCCTGCGGCTCGCACCATTGATGATGCAAATTCGGCCCGCGCCGTCAATGCCTGGCTGAATCGACTCGGTGTACCTCCCGGTCCCGTCGCTGTATTTAATGTGAAGCGGGAGGTCGAATATGGGCTAAACTTCTATAGGAACGCGCCGGTGAGCCGATACGAACGTGACGGCGTGCCCAAAGAAACCCATCTGGTGGTGGCCAGAGAAGGCGATGCAGAAAAGCTGCGTTCTCAGGTCCCTCAGCGGTCGATTTGGCAGTTAGGCAGTTTCCCCCCACAACATCTGGAGTTCTTTGTTGTGTCCAGCGCAAGATAAGGCAGTGACGCGGCTGGTTCCTGCCTGCCGTGGTTCCACGCGAATCTCGGGCTTTGCCTTGTGGCTGGCTGAAAAGCTAAACTCATAACTCGGCGCATTTGACTGAATGCGGGGATAAGTAACAGGACAGATTTTTTCATGGGCCTTCATACCCACATCGATACTCGCAGGATTCCGCAATCTTCCCCAGTCGAGATCCTGGATTTAAGGCATTTCACCTCCCAGCACCTGCGTTCCCTGCTGGAATACGAAACCCAATTGTGGGCACAATTGATGTCGTGGGACTACCGTCCATCCGCCGACATGATCCTGCGCTATGTGGATTCCAAGATCCTGCCAGGTTATGCCGCGGTCGAAAATGGACGCGTAGGCGGATATGCTTTCTTTGTTTACGAAGGCAGCAAAGGAGTGATCGGAGACCTGTTTGCCGACCACAGCATCCGTCTCCAGGATGACAGCGTGGAGCGTCTGCTGGCCACGCATGTAATTGAGACGCTGCAACAGTCCCCTGGCATCCACCGCATCGAGGCCCAGTTATTGCCACACGACTCCGGCGTCCTAAGCGAACAGTTCATTCAAGAGGGATTTAAGCAGTTCCCTCGGGTCTTCATGGTGTTGCCGCTGAAAAACAGCCTCAAGCCCCAGATCTCTCCCTGTGCGGATATCGAGTTCCGGCGCTGGGGTGAGCAGGACTTCCAACCGGCCGCCAATGTGATTACCACCGCATATCGCGGACACATAGATTCTGAGATCAACGACCAATACCGCAGCCTCAACGGCTCGTTGCGCTTTCTCAACAACATTGTCCGCTTCCCCGGTTGCGGCATCTTCGATAGTAACGCCTCATTTGTAGCAGTCCACAGGCTGACTCGCTCGGTCGTGGGCGCGCTATTGTGCTCCCGCGTGCGTGATAATGTCGGCCACGTTACGCAAGTTTGCATTCTGCCGGAATTTCGAGGACAGCGCATCGGCGAGTCATTGATTGCGCTGTGTACTCATGAACTGCGCAATCGCAATTTTGCTGCCTTGAGCCTGACCGTCACCGAAGCCAACCGCAAAGCAGTCGATCTTTACCTCCGCCTGGGCTTCGATGCCCGCCGCCGATTTGATGCATTTGTATGGGAAGGATGAGGGATTGCCATGAATGCCAAAATTGCCATAATTGCCATAATTGCCATAATTTAAAATTTCTGATTAGTCGTAGAACCTGAAAATTTTGGCAATTATGGCAATTATGGCAATTTTCTAGTGGTGCAATATCCACATCAGCCAGCCGGCTATGAACATTCCTAGAACGAACCAGCCAAAGCATTTGAGGCCATAACGCACCATTTCTGGCCCGGTGTTGCGCAGGGTGATTCCCATGACGACTGAAGCAAAAAAGGCAAATGTTATTGCGGCGCTGAAATGGAAGAGTTGTAGGGCGAAGATCATTTTTTCCTTCCCATGGCGATGTGGTAGGCGTCTACGGCTGCCATGACGTTCAACAGCCCCGAAACCACGATGAATTTCGTGCCGTAGTCGGCGACCGCGACAGCAATGGCCGCATTGCCCCAATCCAGCACCTGGCTCAGGATGTAGAGGCCGCCAGCGCCCACGTCTCCCACGAACCCCAAAATATCGAGCAGGTCGCCGGTGTTGGCTTTGTAGACTTTGCCGTCCATGGCGACGCCGAGAGCAAACATTGAGACGATGGATATCATGAGCAGCAAGCCGCGAATCCACTGCTTCTGAATCAGGTGTCCGGCCCCGGGAATCAGCCACCCAAGGGCTGGAGCAATAATAGCCATGGTTGTTGCCGGGGTTGCTGAAGCAGAGGCTGGCTTCGCTGTATTTGCGGTAGTTTCGGTTTTTTGCATTTAGATCAGAACCAGTTCGTGTTGAATCCTTCCAGTAACTTCGGCAGAGCCATTCCTGACCAGAACATTTACTTCGCTGCGAACGCCAAATTCACCCGGCAGGTAAATTCCCGGCTCGATGGAAAAGCAGGTATTGGGAATGATTTCGCGATCGTCCTTGGTTTCCAGGTTGTCGATGTTGGCGCCATTGCCATGGATGTTGACGCCGATCGAATGACCGGTGCGATGAGTGAAGTATTGTCCGTAGCCGGCGGATGCAATGTGGCCGCGCGTAGCCTCGTCAACTTCCCACCCGGCGATTCTCTTCCGGGCTGCGAATGCTTCGGCAACCTTTCGGACGCCAGTATCCCTGGCTTCACGCACGATGTTGAATATCTTTATGTGTTTTTCTG
>DASZFK010000215.1:0-4442 GCA_035939855.1 Candidatus Angelobacter sp. | reverse complement strand
TCCATCTTGTCCAGCAACCTTTCTAACTTCAAACCCTAACCGAAACTTATTTTTGCGTGACTGAGTCCAGGCATTACGAAGTATCTGAGGAAAAAAGATGAACATGTATTCCAAGAACTGCCGTTTTCTTATAGTTTTTCTCGCGTTGGTGTTTTTTGCAGTAGCTGCCCCTCCCTCTTATGCGGCGAGCAGCCCAAGCGCCTTCTGTCACTCGACAGATGGCGGCTTCACCACCTGTCCCGATGGCCATCAGGAGTGGTCGGATGTGACTCCGGTTTTTTTCTCGCAAAGCAACAGCTACCTTTATGCTGATCAGGCGGCCTTCTTGAATCCGGGAGGTCCTCCCGACACCTTTTTCCTTATGTACGATGAGTGTGCGCGGACGACGCCCCTCGGACCGAATGACTACTTCCTGGTGAACTTTACCAATGTTGAAACAAGTTCCGGATCACCGAAGCTGGTGCACTACAACATTCACATTTTTACCGACGGGACAATCATTTTCATTGAAAACGGCCAGGTCCAATCAGTCAACGGACAGAGACGTGTACCCGAGATCCAAGGCCAGCGCGGCAAAGTGGGATTCGGCCCTTCGCCCACCTGTCAATTCAACCACGTGATCGCCGAATTTCAAATTCCGCTTACCAGTGCCGGCTCTCTCACCGCCCAATTTGATACCACCTACTCGCCAGACCCGCTTTTCTGGACCAGCAATGTGCCGCCGCCACCGCCCCAGTTGCCGCCCTGCCCATCAGCCGGATCTACCAGTCCGGTTACATTGCCCCAGGTCAATGCTCCAGTGAAGCTGAAATTGAAGGATTACAGGGTAATCTATGGCCAGCTTCAACTGCAGTTCACCTCCAACGGCACCTCGGCAGCAGCACAATGCGCCGTCAATTCTAACGTGGGATCTCTGCCGGTCCTCTTTCAGGATACGGAATTCGGACACGATTTTGGGCCTCCAATCCAGATCGGAACCAGCAAAGCCGCAGCCACGGTGTTGGTATTTGACCAGGGTGGGATTGATACTTCTTCTATCCCGCAGTGCAACTTCTCGGGTTCGGGTCAAAACAATTGCTTCATCAATGGAAAACCGGGAGGTTCAGCCAGAGTCGCCCAATGGTCTACCAATGGTTTTGATATCACTGCTCTGGGCGTTCATTCCAATACCGGACCTCTTACTTTCTATGTCAATCTCGACTCCTTAAATCCACCTACAGGGGATTTCAATTCATTCCTGCAGAGTATCGAAACATTCGTGCATGTAAATCTCATCAACAATCTCGATGGGGTAACTTCACTCGCATTGTTCCAGGATCCGCCCAACAATATTCTTGTAACCGATCCCAATGGGCTTAGGACCGGAATGCTGGCAGACGGGACGATTGTGAATGACATCCCGGGATCTATTTATATACAGGCGTCTGACCGGAATGCGGTACTGGTAGTGCAACCTGCTCCAGGTGATTACAACACTCAGGTGGTCGGCCCTGTGGATAGCGCATTCTCCCTTTCACTCTCCTTCACCGTGCTGTTGCCAAACCTTTCCGTCCCCTCGGTGACCGAGTCCGACTTCACCGGAACTGTCTCTCCGACTGGAAGCTCTTTCACATTTACCGTACCGGCGCCGGGGCCACGAGGTTCGGGTGGAGCGATTCGTCCTGGATTCGATGGCTTCGTTCTTCCGCCCAATGACGATGGCTCCAGTGGGCTGACTCCTCTAGGTTTTCCTATTAACTTCTTCGGCCAGACATTCTCCGCTTTGTTTGTGAATGACAATGGCAATATAACGTTCGATCAGCCGCTATCCGAATTCACGCCTTTCGACCTGAAGACCACGCATCGCGTGCTCATCGCACCCTTTTTCGCAGATGTGGATACACGTGTCGGGAATCAGGTGACTTATGGTCCGAGTACGGTAGATCGGCATCCGGCTTTTGGCGTGACCTGGCCCGGTGTAGGCTGCTTTGCCGTAAACATCAGCGTGCTTGACTTCTTCCAGGTTCTGCTGATTGATCGTTCGGATTCAGCGCCAGGAGACTTCGACATCGAGTTCAACTACAACTCGATTCAATGGGAAACAGGCCAGGCCAGCGGCGGCAATGGCCAATGCCAAGGCGGCTTTGCTGCGCGCGTAGGATTCTCGAATGGGACTCAAGCTGCAGGCACTTTCTTCGAGCTTCCTGGTTCGGGCATCTCTGGTTCCTTCCTTGATTCCAATCCGTCCACCGGCCTGATTCATAACAGCTTCGGCAGCCCTCAAGCCGGAAGATATGTTTTCCAGGTGCGCAATGGAGTCCCGGCAACTCAGGCTGACAGCGATGGCGACGGTGTTCCCGATGAACTGGATAACTGCCCAACAGTACCCAATCCAGATCAGAAAGATTCCAATTTCGATGGAGTCGGGGATGCCTGCTCCACACCTTCACTGCTACGCAATACCGCAGCATTCTTGCAGGCGCTCACGAACGGACAGACCAGTGAAGCCAGCAACGCGCTGACCGTGGCCGATACGCCGCCTCTAAGCGACCAGTTAACTCGTATCGTCAACTTCCGCATAGCATCAGGCTTATCCGCCAATCAAGTGACCACCAGTCTGGTGAATAGCCTGGTCGCGATCGGCGAGGTTCAGCCAGGAAATGCAGACGCGCTTATCAACACCGTACTTCAAGCGCTGAATCAGCCGCCCTCTATCGTCTGTCCGGTTCCCACGGTGAATGAGTGTACGCAGTCATCCGGCACTCCAGTGTCATTGACGGCGCACGTTTCTGATCCCGATGGCGATGCCTTGACCGTCACGTGGAATGCGGATAATGCACAGTTGCGTGTGGACCAAGTGCCAAGCGGGTCACCTCCCACCACCGCTTCACTCACTTTGACTCAGCCCTTCTCGCTGGGTGTTCACAACTTGAACCTTTCGGTTACCGACAACAGGTCAACCCCGGTAGCATGTCAAACCACTGCAACGGTCCGAGACACAACGCCACCACCGGTAAGTGCTTCAGTTGGACAGCCGGTCTTGTGGCCGCCCAACCATGACATGGTCAACGTGGGTTTTGCCGCGACTGCGCAAGATCAATGCAGTGGGCCACAACCCGTTACCGTAAAAGTGTTTTCCAACGAAAGCCAGAATGCAAAAGGTTCCGGAAACTTTTCACCCGATGCAAGCGGCGGCGCTGGAAATCTGGCTCTGCGCTCGGAGCGGAGTGGAAGCGGCCATGGGCGTATCTATCTAATCGTGGCGAGTTCAACAGATCCATCAGGGAATGCTGGCTTTGCCTGTGCCACTGCGGTCGTTCCACATGATCAGAGCCAAAGTTCGGTCCAGGCAGTTCAAGGCCAAGCTGCCTCCGCCCAATCTTTCTGTTCGAGCCACAATGGATCGGCTCCGGCAGGATACTTTGCCATTGGTGGTACGCAGTAGATATCGGTAGCTGTCAGACAATTGCCTTCTCAGAAGATCGGCCGTCAGTCTCATTAAAAAGACGGCGGCCGAATCTGAAGAGCGTTACGCCTGCGATCATGCCTGCTATCGACGCTAGAGGCCCCATCATCAATAGTCCAAAAACGAGCGGAAAAACAATGAGACCAACCGCCTCGCGCATGGACCAACCCGGCTCTAAAAACGGAAGGGTAAAGACATAGAGCATGCTAAAGATTGCATAGGCAAGAGCAGTAACTCCAATTCCTCGCAGCAAAGAGTCACTGTATGACTTGATCTTGGGCGAATCCAGAATAGCTCCGCCCAAAATATACCCTGCAATCCCCGCCGAGATGGAAGGAAGCAGAATATAAAGAATCACCACATGAGATTTGCTGGAGAGAGGAAGGAAAAAAAGAAAGGTTGCGAGGAAACCAAAAGCCGTAAACCAAATTGCCGCCAATGGCCTGGGCCCGACCCTTGCCAAACCGCTAAGAATCACACTCTTGAATCCCATGTTGAGATTATATTCTGTGTGCGATTGTGGCTACTCTGCTCAAGACCAGCCGTACTCAGGTTGACCGCATCCTCGATCCTAAGAATGACATTACACTATCGAGCCTGCAACGGGCAGCGGCGATAGTGGGACGACGTGTGATGATCGAACTGGTTTAATTGGCTGATCATTCAAACTCGATCAGCACAATTTCCGGATTGGTCCCAACCCGCATGGGAGGCCCCCAGGTTCCCGTACCGCAGGATGTGTAAACCAGCAGATTACCCAGGCGTTTCAGTCCGTAATTGAATTGTCCCCAAACGCGAGAGCATATCCAGGTGTAGGGAAAAAGCTGTCCGCCGTGCGTATGTCCGGAAAGCTGCAATGAGATTCCGGCCTCCTCAGCGATGTCGAGGCCATTGGGTACGTGGGTCAGCAAGATGCTCGGGCGGGCGCGATCCAGGTCCGCTTCCTGCAATATGGAACGGGCACGGCGCGAGTCGTGGTAATGCATGCCTACGATCT
>DASZFK010000214.1:0-3335 GCA_035939855.1 Candidatus Angelobacter sp. | reverse complement strand
ATCTGGAGCGAGCGCGCCAGCGGGTGGAGGAATTAAGCCGGGACCAAGAGGAGGAGAACCAAGCCCGCAGCCAGCGTGCTCAAGCCGCCCGCAAGCGGGGCGCTCAGCAACGCCTGGAACGCATGGAGAAAGCGCTGCAAGAGATCGAAGCGTTGGAAAAAAAGGCCAAAGATCCAGAGAAGGTGCGCGTTAGTATCACCGATCCGGAGGCCCGTATTATGAAGCAGAGCAACCAGGGTTACGATCCCAGCTACAATACGCAGTTCACCACCGATGCCAAGAAGATCGTCATTGTGAGCGTGGATGTCACCCAGGACAGCAACGATGCCCAACAACTGCAACCCGCCATGCAGCGGGTGGAAGAAGAAGTGGGGCGGCTTCCGCAGCAGGTTTTGGCCGATGGGAGTTATACCCATCGTGGCAATATCGTGGAGATGGACAAGAGTCACATCGACTTGATTGGACCGGTTCCCGACGGCACGGCGCAAAAGGAAACCTTGTATCAAATCCGTGGGGTGACCGAGGAATTTCGGCCCGAGGCGTTCCGGTTCGACGCCGAGAAGAACTGCTACACCTGTCCGATGGGTAAGAACTTGCCCTACCAAAGAAAGCACGTGCAACCGGGGCAAACCAAGTACACCTATCAGGCGGCCCAACAAGATTGCCAGGCCTGTCCGCATCGCTCTCAATGTTGTGGCAAGAGCCAGAACGGACGTTCTGTGGTGCGGGCCGAAGATAGTGAAGCAGTCAAGAAGTTTCGGACCAAGATGGACACAGAAGGGGCCAAGGAGATTTATAAAAAGCGTGGAGCGGTGGCCGAGTTCCCGCACGCGTGTATTAAAGATAGGTTTGGGTTACGACGCTTCTGCTTGCGGGGTCTCCGTAAGGTGAAGCTGGAAGGGTTGTGGGTCGCGCTCACGTTTAATGTGCAGCAGTGGGTTCGCTTATCTTGGAAGCCACGGTTGCTGCAGCCGCAAGCGGTCTAAGGAGGCAAAAATACCTCTACCCAGCGCCGGAGAATGCCAATCGCATCGATTTCCGGTTCTCGGTAGGACAGGCGAAGCAAAGAATCTACATCCAGTTCTGATTTAACTTTCCCTGGGATTGGAAACCAGCAGCGGGTTTCCAGTCCTCGGAGCAAAAATCTCGATTAGCCAAAACGATTCTTGCTCACCTTCTGACTGCTGAGTGCTTACACCTTGCCCAAGATTGCCAAAGAGCGCACCGAAGAAAACCAGCGACGGATCGAGGCTGCGGCGCTTGAGCTGTTTACCAGGCAAGGATTTCACGGGACCAACAGCCGTGAAATCGCGGAAAAAGTTGGGGTTTCTTCGGGAGCCATCTACACTTACTTTCCCAGCAAAGAAGCTATCTTCGCAACGCTGGCGCAACGATACCGTTTGCGAATCGAAGAATGGCTGGCGCAGACTGTCGCTTCTCTCGACGATCCTCTCTGTAAAGCCAGCCTCAAAAAGTTTGCTTCCGCAATTCAAGCCAAGATGAACGATGATCCTGAGTATCTGCTGATGCTGCTTAGCGATGTCATTGAATTCAGAAATCAGCATTTCCTGGAAACATTTCATAACGTGCCCCAGCAACTGCGTGGCATAGTTGCGCAGGCTTTGTCGCGGGTCAAAAAGCAGCCGGGATGGTGCGGGGAAGATCCGGCGTTTGTCCTGGCATCTGTTTACCTCTATTTTTTTACCTATGCCTTGCTCGAGTTGCACATGCAAGGAGAAAACCATTTGGGTCTTTCTCACGAACAAGCCATGGAAAGTTTTCTCAACCTTCTCGCTCGCGGAATGTGGCGTTCGCAATCCGACGCTGTTTCCACCAGCCGGCAACGAAAAAGTAAAGATTACCTAATCAGGCTTCGGGCCACATACAAAGACGTTCGCGACCGCGTCAGCTACATTCGGTTCCTCTCAGGCCGGCTATGGATTTCGCCGCCCGACATGCCTCCCAACGATTCGGAAACCAAAGGCGGGCGGCAAGCGCCGGCAATGCTCTTTTTTCCCGAGATCCCCAGAGATCGCATTGACGAGAGCCAGCTTCGAATTGAGCAGGCCGCGCTCGAACTGTTTACCCGGCAAGGCTTTCACGGAACCAACATCCGTGACATTGCCGAAAAAGCAGGCGTGTCCCTGGGAGCGATTTACGCTTACTATCCCAGCAAAGAGATGATTTTTGAAGGCCTGGTGCGAAGCTACCGGCACTGCATGAGGAAATTTTTGGAGCGCCTCTTTCGAGCTTTGGAAGAGCCGTTTTCTCCCGCCGGACTGCGGATGTTTGCTGAAGCCATTCGCTCCACAGTCTACAACGACGCCGAATATTGGCTGCTGATGTACATCGACGTGATCGAATTCAAGAACCACCATTTTGCCAACCTGTTTCACAATGTGCCGGAACAGTTCCGCCGGCTCCTGGGCCCGACGGTCGACCAGGTAAAAAAGCGGCCAGGATGGTGCGGACAGGACCCAGCCCTGGTAATGGCCATGGTCTATTTCTACCTGGTCACTTATTTTGTGATCGAAAAGCTCATGCATGGAAACCAGCACCTGGGTGTTTCCGACGAGGAAGCTATGGACCGCTTCATCAGTATTCTTTCCACTGGGCTGTGGCAGGCTTCTCCAAAAGACAAGCAAAAGGAAGTTCGCCAGACGAGAAGGTAATCCACAGAATGACAAAAGGGCGAAATGCTTCCGCCTGTTTTCTTGGAATTCGCTCATATTTTTATAAAAGTGACTGATTGTTCACAAATATGATCGCCTGCTTGTATTTTATGTTAGACTTTCGGCCCTGGCGTTGCCCCGCCCAGATTTACGGGCACACGCTGAAACCAAGAAAGGAGCTTCAACCCACATGCATCGGATTTTCCCCCATAGCAAACGAATGAGACTGATCCTGGCTCTCTTCGTGTTTATTGCCCTGAGCGCGTTCGTAAGCGTGCAGTTCTCCAGCAATTCCGTTAAAGCCTCTTCCACCGGACCATCGTTTCTAGAATTCGAAAGCGGACAGGTGCGTCCGATTGCCATGTCTCCTGATGGGACCAAGCTGTTTGCCACCAACACACCCAATGGCACACTGGAAATCTTCAACATCACTACCTCCGGGCTTGCTCTTCAGACTCGTGTCCCGGTCGGGATGGAACCGGTAGCAGTTGCCGCCCGGAACAATAATGAAGTGTGGGTAGTGAACCACCTTTCCGACAGCGTGAGCATTGTCAGTTTGACCGGTGCTCCTCACGTCACCCGCACACTGCTGGTTGGAGACGAACCTCGCGACATCGTGTTTGCCGGCTCGCCGGCCCGCGCTTTCATTACCACGGCGCATCG
>DASZFK010000213.1:0-11511 GCA_035939855.1 Candidatus Angelobacter sp. | reverse complement strand
CCTCACCTGCGATCAGTGTCATCCGTGAAAATCAGTCGTAAGCATGAGGTGTTATCTCCACTCTCCTTGAAGCTGAAACGCGGCCCAATAATAGGGCGATCTCCACTGCTTTTGTTTCCACGTCTGCACCTGGGCGGGCCTTAGCGCAGCAGCCGGCCTTAGTTGGTTTTGCTCCATAGATTTATAGAATCGGGCCATCAGTTCCGATGTAGCTATAAATTTGACCGAAACACGCTTTGCACCCTGCCCGTTAGCCCCAAGGTTCACCCGCATTGACGGTTTCGCTCTCGCCTCAGTACTCTCTTTTCATGGCAGTCAAGGCGATCCAATTGGGCCAGGTGTGGACCAACGATGAGAACGGAAACAACTTTCTGGTGACGAAGGTTTATACCGAGTTGTTCACGCAATATGCCATGCTTCGTCCGGCTGATTTCAATGCTCCGACCGCGGAGACCACCAGGGTCAAAGTCGCCAAGACGGACGACGGCGTGACCCTCCCCGGTTACACCTTTACTCAAGACTCGCAGGAGTTCTAACCCATCCCGAATGCTTGAAAAAATCATCGCCGCGCTTGGCGGTTTCATCATCGCTGTGATTTCCAGCACCGGCTACCTGGGTGTGGTGCTGCTCATGGCCATTGAATCAGCCTGCATTCCTTTGCCCTCAGAGATCATCATGCCGTTTGCAGGTTACCTGGTTTTCAAAGGCACATTGACGTTGTTGCTGGTCGCCACAGCCGGGGCCTTGGGGTGCAATGTGGGGTCGGTGATTGCTTATGAGCTTGGCTATTACGGTGGACGTCGCCTGGTTGAGCGGTACGGATCGTACATTCTGTTGAGCCGGCATGACATGGAGATGGCCGATCGGTTTTTCGCGCGCTTTGGCTCAGCAGCCGTATTTATCGGGCGACTGCTTCCAGTGATCCGTACCTTTATTGCCTTGCCTGCGGGTATCGCCCGGATGCCTCGTCTCCGGTTTCACGTCTATACTTTTGTTGGCTCCTGGCCATGGTGTTTCGCCTTGACATGGGCCGGCATGAAATTAGGTGAGAAGTGGAATACAGATCCACGCCTGAAATATTGGCTGCATCGCCTCGATGCAGTCATCTTGTTGCTGCTGCTGGCGGGCTTGACCTGGTTTATCCGCTCACATTGGAAGAACCGCGTGCGGGTAGCCTCTTAGACCCAACCAATTAATTATGGACGAACGCACGGTTTGGGTATTCACGGGCTCACAAGAGAGGCAACGATCGGCCTTTCCAAGCGGCGTCTTTTCGACGCAAGCAACGGCAGAGGAGTGGATTGCACATCATGGACTCTCCGGAACACTGACTATGTATCGAGTTGATGCCGGTGCGTATGACTGGGCTATTCAAAACGGATACTTCCGTCCGAAAGAACCGCGCGACTCGACGCCTGACTTCATCGCCCACTTCAGTGGTGGCGATATCCATTTCCACTACGAATCTGGACGGCGTGTGGCCTAGCTGTCCAAGAGTTATTCCGTATCAACTGTGAGGGCCACTTCCTGTCCAGCCTGAACAGCTTGAAACATCTCGAACAGCGACGTAGCGAGGGGAACCCATTCTTTAGTGGGCACACTGCCAGGAAGCCGGCGCAGCTCAATTTGCACTAACGAGTTCTGCACTCCACTGACACTTGGATCAAGGGTTGCGTGTTGCCCCATCGCGGGCGAACTGGCCTTCATGCCTTCGGTGACCGACGAGTCGCCTCCGAACGACATTTGATCATTGTCTTTTTCCACGATGCTCTCGATCCAATATTGGCGCACGGGTCCGTCATCTTTAATAAGATCTTTAGGATCTTTGTATCCTACGTTGTAAACCGTCTTCATAGGATCCAGTCCGGCGTGTTTCAGGATCGCTTCTGGGTTAAAAGTTTTGCGCACCTCTTGGGGAAGACTCTTGTACATCGCGGAAAAGCTCATGCGCGACATCATGGGAAGGAAATATTTAGCCTGATCCTGGATCTTATCCTGTTGGGCGCCGGCGAGCAGGTAAGAATAGACCAAGGAGAGCATGCCCTCCAGTTTGTCCCAGCCAGTGATGTCAGTCTTCCTGACTTTGCTGACATAGCTTGATGCCAAGGACATCGATCTGATCAGAATCAAACCCTCCTTTACATAGTCAAAGCCTCCCAGGGGAGTTTTGTCCGACCAGCTTCGCTTTTCCGGCTTCTCGCCGATCGACACCTCCATGGGGTTGGAGGGTGATTCCAGGGGAAGGCCGGTGGAGAAGGATGACTGAAAAAGGGCGCCAATATTCTTGAGTTCTACCCCTCCAGTGACTTGCGGCTTGGCCGTAGGAGTGTAGATGGCCATGTCGGAAGAGGGCACATACATGCCCTTCTTGCGAATTGTTCCTTTATAGCCGTCCAGGAAGCCATCCATTTCCGTATCTTTATCCCGCAAGTTAGCCATCTTGGCGGCCAGGTAGAGATCGTCCATGAAGTTGGACATTTCCGTGATGGCTTTGATCATTTTTTGTTTTTCAGGCAGCGCTCCCTCTTCCTCAAAAGGTTCGGTCACGAATTCAATAAAGCCGGCATCTGAGGTGAAACTCCAATCTCCGCTCGGCGCAGTGTAGAGAACTTCTCCTTTTGAAATAATAGCCTTGTTATTCCACCAGATAGGACAATTGGTTTCAAATTCAAAGCCCACCTTTCGCTGAATTGCTCCCCATGCAGGGGTGGGGCCACGCTGCTTCATTGGAGATGTCACGTTCTCTTTCGCCTGAAGCGGCGCTTTGGCTGGAAACTTGGGAGCCGCGGGTCTTATTGACGGCGGTAACTTTGCCTGAACCCCCGTCCCTCGTTGACCCGTACTGGGACTATACACCGGAGGCGCGGGGCGCATTTCCACGCCTCGCGCGAGCGGCTGAGCCATCTTTCTCTGCAACGCATACGAAGGCGCGGCTGGGGAATATGGCGGAGGCGCAGGGCGCGTCTCTACGCTACCGGCGCGTGAGCGGTCCGCCTTCCTCTGTAAAGCTTTTGAAGTCATGGCTGGGCGATAGGGAGCGGGGCTGGGGCGCGTCTCAACAGCACCAGAACGTGGTATATCCACCTTTCTTTGCAAGGCACTTCCAGTGGATCTTCTTTGCATCGCGCCTGGGCTTTGCAGTGCTTTTGAAAGTTGTCGTTGCACCGGGTGATACGCTACGGGCGCGGGGCGCGTCTCCACGGCATGAGCCATCAAAGCTTTTCGTTGGACATTTGGCAGAGGCACGGAACGGGGAAGTATCGTCCCTAGTTGATTTGCAGGCCGCGTGGGAATTTGCGGTGCGTATAAGGGCGGATGCGTTCCAGGCAATTGCTTACCAGTTGCCTTCGATTTCCCATTTTGAAACATATCGCTATTTGCCGCTGATTATATCATCCGGGAATGCCGGTCAATCCAATTTTTCCCCAAATCGGAGCGCGAGAAACTCGACAGTTAACCTACGAACACGTTTTCGCTCGGCGGCCTCCGGCACTCGTTTATCGTCAAAGAACGTCTGTGTCAACGCCGGTCATTGATTCCTTCGTGAACGACGTTTCCTGGATGCGACCTGGAACTTGCCTGGGCGAGTATGCGTTCGCCTACCGTGGGTTTTCGGTTGCGAACGAAATTCGCTCCTTGCTTCTGGCTACTAGCTTCCTTCGGCTGAGACCTCAGGACAGGTTCCTTTGGCTGAGACCATAGGATAGGGTCTAGCCTCTGTTGGGGTTGGACTGGATTTGTGGACTTTGGGCTGCCGGTTCTTGCTTCGGGGTGCGTCGGCCCGAAAGTTTGCGAATTTGCCGCTACAGGGCTGAGGGGAGCTTCCTTCGCCTGACGGTTCAGGACAGTGTGCTTCGGCTGGTTGCTGATGCCTGGGTTAGCGTGAGCCAGATCTTGCAAATTTGCCGCTACAGGAACGGCAGCTTCCGGCTTCTGGCTTCCTTCGGCTGACACCTCAGGACAGGTCCCTTCGGCTGACACCTCAGGACAGGGTCTGGCGGCTGGCTCAGAATGGTGCGGGACAGAAACTTGTAAATCTGCCGCTACAGGCTCTTTGGGGCTTGGTTGCAGGGATCGGTGTTGATCCGCGTGAATCTGCGGTAAGACTTGATTTGTGGGTTTCTGCGCTGGGTCACAGGTCAGTGCAGCGAGATGCTTGGTCCAGACTGGTTCGAGGTCTTGGCGGTGGTAGCCTTTGGGGACGGTCTTGGGACCGGTGCGGTGGTTGCGGGGCTCGATTCCGAAGGGTTCGAGCAACCGGGCCAGAGCCTTGGGCTGCATTGGTTTGTCTTTGGTCCAGGTGTCCCAGGGGCGGTTGTCCATTGTGTGCAGGAAGGACAACAGGTCAGCGCTGGAGATCCATTCGGGATTGCCTTTTTCGAAGAAAGCGGCGCGGATATCGGAGAGGATTTGCTTCGAGTTGTAAAAATCTTCGAAGGCTGCGAGGGCGAAGGCATTCACTAAGGCGTGGCGGGCGCGCTGGGGCCAGTCGCCTCCGATGAAATCGGCGACGTGAAGCAATGGTTCGGCACAATCGCGGTTTCGCAAGGAAAGTTCGGTTGGAAACTGGTCTTGTTTATAAGGTGCAATCTTCTCAAAGCGCTCATGATTGGCGTTGCCCCAGTCAGACAAGTCGTAGTGCAGAGACCGGGCCTGATTTTGGGCTGTGTAGAAGCGGAAGGGCTGACAGGTTGAGCCGGGTTCCTTCGATTCCAGGGCGATCATGATGGAACGTTCAGCAAGGCAGGGATGAAGGCGTCCGTTGCCGGCGAAGGCTGCGGGGAAGAAGACGGGTTTGTCGTCGAAGATGTATTCCCCGTCGTCTTTGACGCGGACGGTAAAGCGGGCGTCCTGCTGGAAACGGGCCGTGAACAGGCCTTGAAGCTTGATGTTCATGCGCGTTTTACCGAAGGTGGCATCGCAGTCGTCGAGCAGGAGGGTGCCGCCGAAAGGTTCATAGCCGTCGGTTAGTTGATGGATGAGGACCGAGGGAGCGGCGGCGGTGTGCATCCAGGCGCCTGCGCAGAGAAGGCTCAGGAGCTGAAGACAGACAGTCTTACCGGAATGTTTTTGGCGGGACCAGATGTTGAGGGACGGAGAGAAGGGTGCGTCCGGGATGATGTGGGTGTGCATGGTCCAGAGGGCGAGCAGGTCGAGTTGCTCGGGGGAGCAATCGAGGTATTGCTTGTAGAAGCTGACGACTTTGTTGATCAGGTCGCGGCTGTTGGGATTGGTTGTTTGGTGAGTCATTTACGTCTCCTTTATGAGAGCTGCTAGCTACTGGCTGCTGGCTTTCGTTTTTTCCTGCTGGGCGCCGCGAATTTAATTCGCTTTATATTCGCCATAGCATTTTGGCCCTCTGCTATATCAAAGTCAAGACACAAGATGTTGTGGATATAGCCCAAAGCTATTGCGTCGCAAAGGGGACCCGAGGAGCAGACGGTGCGGGCCGAGAGGATGAAAGAGGATTTGGGAGTTGATCCGTCGGGGCAGTTTTCAAACCGGATAAAGGTCACGAACAAATTTGGAACACGAAGCGAATTGCCGCGCGATCGCCAAGCCTATTGACCGCTTTTTCCTGCATCGAGTGTTTTCCAAATCCTTATGTATTTAGATTCATCCTTTTCGAAATCACCCATGAATTGCATGTTGTTTTTCTTGGTAATTTCGCTGAGGGAAAGTGCAGAAATGATGTTTATGCAGCATCCAATAAAGCCCACCTTATTTAAACGCTTTGCGGCACGAATAAATTTCGCGCCTACGTTCCCGGCTTTTTGTACTTGAATTGACGCTTCCACTCATGCCGGTTCGAAAAGTTGAAGGAGTAATTCATCTTTACCGAATATTGTTGTTGCAAAAGGAAGTTGTAGTCGAGCTTGTTCTCAAAGAAGAAAAGCGTATAGGTCGGTTCAAAGGACAGGTTGGGGAGGACCATGAACTTCAGCGTGTGGACCAAGCGGTGGCGGAAGCGGGCGTCGGCGGAGTTGTCGGCGCCCGCTAGAAAGAAATAATCACTGAATTCCTGAAAGTTATAGGAAACAGTGTCATTGATGGGCACAACAACTTTCATCGTCCAGTAAGCGCCGTAACGGTCCTGCGGCCCTCTTTGTACCCCAACCGTGGAAGTATTGGTCACAGGCGTGGCGAGATGGGCCAGGTTGAAGTTGTTGATACAGTTTGTCAGGCTGACGGAGGCTTGAAGCCGACAGGTCTCAGTGGGGCCTCCAGGGGCAACCAGGACATCGAATTGGCGGATGGCATTCAGTGATGGTCCGGCTTCCAGACCCGCCTCGATATAGCTCTTGCGGTCCTCCCATCTGAGCCCTGACCGGGCCAGCAGCAGGTAGGTGCGCCCCTGATCAAAAACCAGTGGAAAAGCGCTGTTTGCAATTTGTAATGTGGTGATCGGATTGCCAACTGACGTCTCGAAATGCCCGTAGAGCGCGAGAGAAAGCTGAGGTAGTTCCTTGTTCTGGTGATAAAGGTGGAGACGGCCCCCGCTCTCGAGCACGAACTGATTTGTGGGCTGCGTCTCAGCGCGCGGGCCGGGGACCTGAGAGGTGAATGTGGATGAGTACTGCAGTCGTTCGGAGACGAACCAATCGGCCCGGGGACGATAGAGGGTAAGCGCGCTATTTACGTCCCACTCCCAGGAATGAGTATGAGGAACTGCAACCACCGGGTTTAACACGCCGCTGAATTTTTGCGAGACCTCCTGTTCGGTGCCGGTGTGTGAGAGGCCGGAAAATCCGACGCTCAATTGGTCGAAAGACCAGTTCCAGTTCGCTTGGTTCTCGACTTTCTTTTGCCAAGTTTCCTGGACAGTAGCAGGGGTTGCGGCAGGCAAATACGCGACATGCTGGCCCAGACGGCGGCGAAGGAAAGTCCACGCGTAAAACTTGTGAAGGTTGGTGTTGACAGCACGGGCGTCATCCGGTGGACGGTCTGCTCTGTCCGGAAAGTCCTTTGCCGGAATGTCTTGATTACAGGTCTTTTGAATGGTTGAAGGAGTGTCCTTCTGCAATTTTATGGCGTTACAGGTCACGGCGCTGACTGTGGAGACCTTTCCCTGGGGTGAGGCTGGTGGATCGGGGTCTCCCACGGGCGGTGTCGCCAGTTCCGGATAACCTGTGTCGCCTAACGCGATGAAGTCTGAGGCCGCGACAGTATAAAGCGCATCGGGATCAAGAGGCCGGCCGTTGATCAAATAGTTGCCGCTATCATTGGGGTCGGGTTTTACGCCAAGAGTCACCAGTTGCCAGCCCGGCTCTTCTATGGGTATATAGCCCGCTTTCTCTGTCTCGGCGAACCCGTCAGATTTTTTCAAAACGGTTTTGAGTACGTTTCCAGTGACCGATAGGGTCTGGATGAAGTCGCCTTTCCAGACGATGCGTTCCAGAATCTGCTGGATATAGAGATTGCACTTGAGGAGTTGCCGGGTGTTTTTATCTACGCAATTTTCCTGGAGATAATCCTTCAGTCCGTGCGGATAAAAGTCTTTGGTCTGCAGCAGAGCAACATCGGCATGAACTTTATCGCGTATCGCCGAGAGCGCAAGCTGCTGGAGCGCTGTTATGTGATCGTCGTCATCGCTATCTTTGGCATCATCTTTGGCATCTTGGGCCATTTTCGTGTCGCAACCATTCGCGCTGCCAGGCTTGCGGATTTGCCCATCCACCAGCGCCCAAAATTTCTTTTCCAGACACTCCAATTCTTGGAAGGCCGAGTCAGAAGCTGGAGGTATTGTGATGGGTTTGCCTGCCAGATCGTAATTCCAGTAGGTCCGGCCGTCCGATGTGATATGGAGTTCGCGCGCTTGCAATCGGCGGGTTTTTGTGGCGTCGTGGCGCGCCGGCACCGCGACAAAGCTAGTTGGACTCAAGAGCTTTGAACTGCCGGTATTTGGCAGGGCCGGTTCTTCGGTGCATTCAGTGTACCCCAGGTTGTCAGACTCCTGGTTATCTCCTTCCTCGTCATCTTTCATGACAGGTTCCATGTGAACGTTCTGGCTTGCCGTAGCCAGCGCATTGTCAGCTGCGGAGATGACCACATCAAACCGGACTGATTTGGGCAGATGTTCGGCCAGCTCTCGGGCCTGCTCGGGCCGCATCTGCGCCAGAAGCACGCGGATGCCATGAAACCGTTTCCCATCATGATGAGAACAATAGTCCTGCTCAAAATATTGCTGCAGTTCAGTGAGCGTTGGTATGGGATCAGTGATGAAGACCTGAGTTTTATATTGCTTGTTCCAACTATCCGAAGGCGGGTTCCGTTCCGATTTTTCAACAGTCTGCCACGAATAATTGTCGGCCCCAATATTTTCCAGCATTTTTGGACCAACGATTCCAAAGATGACGACTGGGGTGAGGCTAGTGTCATCATTTTTTAATACGTATAAAGCAGGGTTCGTGTAAGGCTGCCCTTTGCCGTGGTTGCCCCCTTCCTTGGACCAGTCGGGATACAGGTACAGGCGCTTCGGCCAATCCGGGTATTGGAAGAAAGGGGTATAAACGGAAAACCGGACACAATATGGCGGGGAGGAATCTGAACTTGGCGGGGGAGGAATCTGATCTTGATTTTTTTGGGTTTCAAAGACGCAGATAGCATAGTGATTGCCTGGAACCAGCAAATTGTCGGGACATTCTGAATTCGGCTCATCACATTTTTTCGCATCAACCCCCAGCGGCCTAAAGCGGTAAACAAGCTTTCTTGTGCCTTTTGCTGTTGTATCGCCCTTCAGCGGCGTAAGCTCCATCGGCTTCTTATTCTTACAATGTTTCTTCGTTCCATCCAGAAAATCGTCAGGGTTCTTACGATCGGCCTCACATAAATGAACAGTGAAATCCTGCCTGCATCCCTTAGCCTCCATGCGGACAAACTGCATCCACGGAAACACAAAATCGTTATCCTTGATATTGGTCACTTCGAGGCTGGAATCTGCTGCGGAGGAACACGGGCCCTTATCGGTAGGCAGGTATTTCGTTACAAAGGGCAGTTGAATTTTGGCGCTGTCGGGGACGTGATCGCGGTCCTTGGCCCACGACGTCCTAATCATCAGGTTGGCAGCCAGCATCTGCACCGGCTGCAAGGTAGCAACGCTGTCTTTCGGATTCGGCGGGGAGGCATCGTTTTTCTTTGGCGGTTTGGGGATGCTGGCCAGAAGTCGCGCCAGCTCGCGGACGCGCTCCACTCCAAAGTGAAAATCCAGCATTCCAGGAACAATTGCGTCGTAGTGGGCATAGGAAAGGAAGCAGGCAACGTTGTCCGTAGGAATTGTGCCGCGGCCGGCGCGCACGTCAATGATATTACTCAGTGCTGTAACCAGGTTCTCTGGAGGCCTCCACTTTGAATCTTTAGTATCCCAGTAATAGACCCCTTTGCTGGCGCCATATTTTTGAGTGTCTGCTGGATCTCTCCCGTCTGCTTCGGCGAAGGCGCGGCCAAAATAGTTGGGAGCGAAGTTGTCGCCCATACCCACACGAATTTGGTGTTCATTGGGGCTGGATCCAAACTTATCGAAGAAAGTGCGGGCGTCTGGGCTGGCCCCGGGTTTGTCAAAAACACATGCCGGATCTTCGTCTGTATCTTTGCCTTTATGGTTTGTAAATGCGAACTTCTGCTTATCAGGCATCCGGTAATAGCCCATCAGCCTGCCGGTGAAAAGAATATCCGCACTCCTTTGTGGGGGCGGGAGAGTAAAGTTCCTGACCTTGACGCTGCCTGTGGGGAGAAAAGTCGCTGTAACCACATAGCTTCCTGAGTCCACATCATTCGCGGAATCCCATTCTGCGGCCAGCTTCAATTCGTCGCCGGCAGCCAGGGACGCAGAGGCCGCGCCATCGCCTATCCAGTTCCATTTTAGAACTTTTCCTGAGTTCGCCTGAAAAACAAAGACATTCCAAAGTTGACCGGCAGGCCTGGGAACCTTGTATTCATTTGTCCCATTGTTCTTGACCGTCAGATCGAAGCTGACGTGGTACTTGACTGCTTTCTTGTTTGTTTGAGCTTGGGGGACAGGGGTGGTCCTTACTTCCAGAAATAACTCCAGATTTGCCTCTGCCGGAGCGGTATTACCAGTTTGCGAGGAGGCGCTCAAAACAAGACCAAGGACCATGAGAGATAAGGAGACGAACTGCATCTTTACCGCCTTGGCATGGTATAGCTCATCTGTTGGCGATCAAGGGTCAGCAGAAGAAAATGACCCTCCCAGGACCACGCCTAACCTGAGAGGATTGTGTTGGCTCTCTAGTTAGTTAGTGACAAAGACACCCAAAGTGTTACAAGAATTCTGCGGATGTAATCATAGCTAAGGTGATTTTGTAAGCTGAGAGAGCCTTAGGTAAAAACTTCAATTGCTTTCAATGAGCAGCTCGCAACAGGATCAATATCAATAGTTAAAGAAGATAAGTCTCAGCAGATTTCAAACTTGAGGCATTCCAGGTTGCGGCCAAAACCGTGACTGATGAAGTAAAAGACCCAGCATCAGTTGAGAAATATCTGGCACAACTGGCAAAGAAGGTAGCGGATTCTGCAGTGCTGGCAACTTGGCCCCGCGATGTTGAAACATTCGCGGTGCTTTGGGTAGACGATGATCCCATTAATAATCAATTTGAAAGTGGGATCCTAAGAAACTTAGGAGCCAGCGTGTCCTTTGTTCGAAGTACCAAAGACGCAATTTCTGAGTTAGCAAAGGGCCATTTCGATGTGTTGATTTCGGACATTCGCCGCCGTGAGGATGGGGACGAAAAACCAGAAGCCGGATACGACCTGCTTCACCAAATTCGAGAGAGTGGAAATACAATTCCGGTCATTTTCTACAGCACTGGAAATCCAAACTCAAAACGGATGGGAACGGCTTATGGGTTTGCCACAACTCCTAGTCGCCTAGTCAATCTGGTACAGCGCGCACTTGGTAGAAAACAAATATGCGTTGAATGTCCAAAGGCTTATGACATGTGAGGTGACCTTGGAGAATCGTGCTTTGGCTGTAGGCGGCAAACCGCGCATCTTCAATTCCTTTGAATCTGCGCTGCTGCCGCCCCGCTGGAACCCTATCGTGACCTCTAACCTTATTTGGAGCTATTGATGTATGCATTGAAGAATTTAAATGCACAGGAATATGTCGCCCGCTTCGCGGGCTCGTGCCTTTCTTCTCCTGCTTACCCACAGCTTGCGCTGTGGGCTAAGGTATGATCGCCAGCTTCGCTGGCTTGGTTCTTCGTAGTTCCCACTTATTTTTCACGTAGGACTCTGTTTAGGCCTTCCAGCCGAGGCTATACGGTTGCGCCCTTCGCTCCAGAGTTTCTGACCTCATAACCATCGCTGTTGCTCACACCGTAAAGTTCCGTTAATCTCCTGCCACTTTTCAGCCGCATCGCTACTTACCTTCCTCACAATTATTAACTCTCGTCTTACTCAATGTTTACGCCGGGAAGCGCGGTGTTGGGTTTAGTCCGTTAGAGGCCGCAGAGAGGTGAGCCGGCCTGAGGGGTTCAACATGAAATTCATCAA
>DASZFK010000212.1:0-6854 GCA_035939855.1 Candidatus Angelobacter sp. | reverse complement strand
TGATCGGCGCGGAGTGAAGGACCCCGATAATGTTTGGGGCTTAATTGCAAGGTACGAGGTGTTCTGCCCCAGTTTGTAGCTAAAAAAACTCAAGCGTCGCATGTTATCGCGCCCGATTAGCTCCCTACCTCAGCGACTTGGGTCAAATACCTCGGATCAGCAATTTAGACCGACACATTATCGGGGTCCCTTCTCTTCGATCAGGGCAGGCTCTTCACTTCGCGCCTATCCGTCTTGTAAGGCTTAGTTTTTCGCAGCGCTTCGTTCAGGATGACAGGGGGGTAAGGGCATCGCAAAAAACGGGCCCTTTGGTTAATCTTTTTAACGGTTTTGCGGCGGAGATGGAACCCTAAACTCGACTCCATTCACGCTGTTGGCCTGCTGAGTAGCGGGAATATCAAGGTCAGAGAGCGGTATTTTCTTTGCCGACTGCTCAGTGATGATCCAGAGAGTGTCGCCAGCAACGGCATAGTTCTGGATGGACTGCTTATGTCCATCTCGGAATACAAGAACGGTGTAGGCAGGAGGCTGTTGAGCCGACAGCGATCCCTGGTTTTGGAGAATAGCAGCGCGGGACTCATTATACCGACGAAGATCTTCATCCCTCAGCAACTGGACTTCATTCGACAAGCTCTCAACCTCACGCGACAGCTCGCGGCTGTTATCTGATTCCACGACTACCTGCTGGGGAGGAGCCTGATAAGAGGAGTAGTCGACCGGATAAGACGGATAATAAGGAGCGTAGCCAAAGGCGCCAAAACCACCAAAACCAAGAGTGCTGCCAAAGAAGAATTGATTGCAGAACGGATTGAAGCGGTTGAAGCATCCGCCGCCAAAGAAGAACGGACGGCGAAAACGAAAGTCGTCAAAATCGCGGAAGCGATGGAAACGACGGAAGCCGAAACCGGCGTCGATTCGAATCCCGCCACGAGGAACAAAGGTGCGGACAGGAACAAAAGAATGGTTGGGAACAAAAATGCGGTTGGGAACAAAAGTGCGATTAGGAACAAAAGTGCGGTTAGGAACAAAAGTGCGATTAGGAACGAAGACGCGCGAGCCGCCCATCGAGCCGGAAAAAGATCTTCCCGGGGGACCAAAACTGCCCATTGAGCGTGGACCAGAAGCTGAACCACGAGAAGGAGACCCCATCGAGACCCGGCCACCACCGAAGCCGCGCTGGGCGTAAGTCGCCACAGGCACGAGCGACGCTGCAAGGAGGACGGCTAAGTACCAACGCCGTTGCATACATATAGTGTAGCAAAAAACCAGAGGGCGAATCGCAAGATTTAAGGACATGTCCCAGGAACGCGGCAGGCCCTGAAACTTGCGGGTTGGAGAGGTTTAACCGCAAAGGACGCTAAGGGCGCAAAGGAAAACACAGGGAAGTCAATCTCCAAAATCAGCACTTAAGCGGCGTGCCGAACCAGGAGATCGGCGGCCACAAACACGAAGAAGACTACCGCGATGACGCCATTCATGGTGAAGAAGGCGGCATTGAGCTTGCTGAGATCATTGGAAGAGACCAACGAATGTTCGTAGAGCAGCAGCAACGCGACTGCAACTACACCCACCATTGCAAGCTTCCCTAAACCAAAGGCCACGATCAATGCGATCAGCAGAAACAGCATGAACAAGTGTAGAGCACGGGCAAAATTGAGCGCGACTCGAATCCCGTAGGCCTGTGGCACGGAATAGAGGCCGTAGGAGCGATCAAAATGAATGTCCTGGCAGGCATAGAGGACGTCGAAACCGCCGACCCAGAACGTCACGGCGGCCGTGAGGATCAGGATGCGGAAGTCAAGCGATCCGCGAACTGCGATCCAGGAGGCCGCGGGCGCCAGGCCCAATGAGAAGCCTAGAACCAGGTGCGACCAGCGTGTAAAACGCTTGGTAAAGGAATACAGCAGCACAACTCCCAAAGCCACGGGCGAAAGCGATAGCGCCAGCCGGTTCAGTTGCGCAGCAGCGACGATGAAGATGCCGCAAGAGACCATCACAAAGAGGACAACGAATTTCTGCGAGAGCAAGCCGGCTGGAATTGCGCGAGTCGTGGTTCGAGGGTTGGCGGCATCGATTTGCGCGTCAGCCAAACGATTGAATGCCATGGCAGCAGAGCGCGCGGAGACCATGCAAAGTACGATCCACCCAATCTGAGCGATCGTCGGAAGCCCCCTGGCAGCCAGCATGGCGCCACACAGAGCAAATGGGAGAGCAAAGATCGAGTGCTCCCACTTGATCATCTCCAGAGTGGTCTTAATGTTGGAAAACATTCGCACCTTGTATTTTACTACCGAAATTTGGGGGCCGAGGGTCGCGACTACTTTCCGGTTTACAGGGGACAGTTCAGGGACGACGAAGCCAGAGAATTGAAATGCGGCGCGCAACCTTTTGAAAGTCCAGGTCGGCTGTCACCAAGGTTGCATGATTCGCCATCGCGAGCGCAGCGGCAAAGCTGTCCAGGTAACGTAGCTGGTGCCGGACTCTTATCTCGGCGGCCGCAACTGCGTCATCCGGAGTCACAGGCGCCAGTTCAATTCGCAAGCCTGTGGTGATTGTTTTTGCCTGTTGTGCAGCTGTCTCCCCCTGGAGACGCAAGATCACCGCGTAGGTCTCCCCCCAATTTACAGCGGACATTAACAAGCAATGCCCGGCCGCATAGGCTTCTTTTAATAGACGGCTGATTTTCTCGAAGCCCGCATCCTTCTGGAAAAAGATCACCAGGGCGCTGGCGTCAAGAACGTATGTCTTGCTCATGGCTCGCGCTCGCGGCGGCGATCCTCAAGCAGAGCGTCAAGAAGAGATGGTCCACCGGCAAGGCATCCGCAGGCGCGGTCTATAAAATCTTCTGTCAGCGGCTGCAAAATCAGACGGCCATCGTCCTCAGTCAAACGGATACGGGTGCCTTTCTTGATTTTCAGCCGGCGACGCACTGAGGCAGGTATGACAAGCTGGCCTTTAGATGTGACTGTCGCAAATTCTCCATTCATTCCTACATTTTATCACGAGTAAGCCAAAGCACATGCGCCTTACATAAACGAGGGAACGGGAAAGAGATTACACGGAACACTGGATGACCCAAGCGTGCGGGTGAGGTTTAGTGCGCAAGTCTTGGGCCACTAATTTGTTTCTCGAAGTTTTCAATAGGTTAATTTAGCTGCGCTGAGAAAAAAGTTTGCGGGGATTAGTGGCGACACCGGAAGTCTCTTCGGTACCATCTCGCGGACGAACGTGGAATGGTGGTGATCGAGGGGCGATTTTTGCCGTATATAGACGCAGATATTCGTATCCAGAAGGAATTTGGCGCTTACTCGAGGCCCTTTCATCGCTGCGGAGGGGTATCGTTTCTACCTTCTGGAAAAATGTCTTCGGGAAGATTGGCCAATATTTCAAAAGCACGGACCATCGGATTTGAATCCTCTCGCAGAACGATTTCGTTGCCTCTTCGGAATATTTCTACCTCCCTGCTCTTCAGACGAAATTTCTTGGGCAATCTGACTGCTTGGCCGTTGCCCGATTTGAATACCTTGGCCCTGGCCATTTTCCCTCCTTATCGAGTATACGATCAATAGTCTCTTGTCTTTCAGATTCAGGTCGCTGCACGCGATAGCCGGGGCAAATTCTGCGCAGGGCTTCCAACGGCCCCACAACGTCCCGGCATCGGTTCGCCCATGCGTTCTAGTTGAGTTTCCCGGCAGCAACAGGCCATAACCGTGCTATTCTGGTTTTGGTCCCCCGCGCTGCAATGAAGTTTCTATATTCAGATCTCCCCGCTGTGCATGTGGGTGGGCGAAAGTTGGTTGGCCGAGTTGTCTTTAGCCTGCTGTTGCTGACCTCTGCCCTGGTGGGCACCCTCGCTGGTCTCTTGATTGTCTACTCCACCGACCTGCCGCAGATCGGCGAACTGGAGCATTACCGTCCCAGCACGATTACCGAACTCTATGACGATCACGGCAAAGTGATTGGCTCTTTTGCATTGCAGCGCCGAGTCCTGGTTTCTTATGACGATTTTCCCAAGGTCTTGCGGGATGCGATCATCTCGATTGAAGACAAAAACTTCGAGCGGCACTGGGGCATTGACCTGTGGCGCGTGATGGGCGCTACCTATCGCGACGTGGCGTCGGGATCGCGCTCCCAGGGCGCTTCCACGCTTACCATGCAGCTTTCCCGCAACCTGTTTCTCTCGCCGGAGAGGCATTTCAGCCGCAAAATCCAGGAAGCCATGCTGGCCATCCAGATTGAGCGGCACTTCACCAAACCACAGATCTTTGCTTTGTACTGCAACCAGATTTCGTTGGGTCATGGTGTCTATGGATTTGAAGCTGGGGCGCAGTATTACTTTGATAAGCATGCCAAGGATTTGAAGTTGGAAGAGGCGGCATTGCTGGCGGGGATACCCAAATCTCCGGTTCATTATTCTCCTATCTTGAACCCCGAGCGCGCCATGCGACGACGCAACCTCGTGCTCAACAACATGCTCGAGGATGGGAAGATCACTGCTGAAGAGGCCGTGCGCGCGAAAGCTGCTCCACTGAACCTGAATCTCCAGCCGACGGCAGGCTCGCTCGCTCCTTACTTCGTCGAGGAGGTTCGCCGCTACCTGGAAAAGAAATATGGCGCGAGCGAGGTGCACGAGGGTGGGCTGCGAGTCTATACGTCGTTGGATATGGATCTGCAAAAGACCGCGAACCAGGCGGTATTAGATGGACTGGCGGCCTATGAGCGCCGTCATGGCTGGAAGGGGCACTTGAGAAACGTCGTTCAATCCGGCATTTCGCTGGAAAAATATCAGCACCCCGATTGGGAGCAACCGATCGCAAGCGGAAGCTACGTTCATGGGTTGGTGACCGAGGTCACACCCGAGGACGCGAAAATCAAAGTTGGCCGCTATACAGCCATGCTCACCGGGGCCGAAATTGCATGGACCAAGCATAAGTCGCCGCAGGAGATTCTTTTTCCTGGAGACCTGGCTTATGTGAAGGTTATCTCGCTCAATCCGGACCAGACGGCCAACGTGTTTCTGGAGCAGGATTCAGGCGCGCAGGGAGCATTGCTGGCGCTCGACAATGCCACCGGAGACATCAAGGCCATGGTAGGCGGCCGCGACTTTCAGGAGTCGAAATTCAATCGCGCGACGCAGGCGCAACGCCAGGTGGGATCGTCGTTTAAACCGTTTGTCTATACGGCCGCAGTCGATCAGGGCGCAGAGCCGGACGACGTGATCCTGGATGCTCCTACAACCTTCTTGAGTGGTGGCGTACCTTACAAACCTCATAACTTCGACTACAAGTTCCAAGGCAACATCACTCTGCAACATGCGCTGGCCGACTCTCGTAATATTCCCGCTTTGAAACTCGCGCAGAGAGTGGGCATGGCGACCGTGATTGAATATGCGCGGCGCTTCGGCATTAATTCCCCACTCCCGCCTTACCTGCCGGTGGCGCTGGGCGCTGCCGATCTTACTCTGTATGAGCAGACTGCCGCTTACTCGGTCTTTCCCAACGATGGCGTGCGCATTGAGCCACGGTATATTCGGAAGGTCACCGATTACGACGGGCATGTGCTGGAAGAGAACTACCCCGACGCTAAAGATGCGGTCAATCCGCATACCGCGCGGACGATGGTCTCATTGCTTCAAGGCGTCGTGCTCCATGGAACTGCGGCAGCCGCCGCCAAGCTGAAACATCCTTTAGCCGGCAAGACAGGCACGACCAACGACTATACCGATGCATGGTTCGTCGGTTTCTCTCCTTCGATTACATGCGGCGTATGGATCGGCTTTGACGAAAAGAAGACCCTGGGAAGCAAAGAGACAGGATCGGAAGCAGCCTTGCCGATCTGGATTGACTTCATGCGCGTGGCTATCTCGAATCCTGCTTTCAAGGATGAATCCTTTGCTCCCGCAACTGAAGATGAGCACCCAGTCACAATCAAAAAGGCACAGGTCGTTCTTCCGAGGCACGCTAGCAGTGCGGAGGCGCGGTAGCTTGTGCGCAGGCTGTTTCGCTATTGCCTGCTGGGATTGATCCTTCTTCTAGTCTGTCTGGCTTCGGCGCTACTCGCGATGCGCTTTGCCATCCATGGAAGGGAAGTCCTGGTTCCCCGCCTGCAAGGGCTTGCGAGTGCAGATGCCGAGCGCGTGGCAGAGGAGCAAGGCTTAGTCCTGTTCGTCGAAAACAGGTTTTACAGCCCGGACGTGCCTGCGGGGCACATTGTCTCCCAGGCGCCCGCACCCGGCGCGAAGGTGCGGCGCGGCGGAAGAATCCGTGTAGCGCAAAGCCTGGGGCCGCAACGTTCAGGTGTTCCCAATGTCATTGGCCAGAGCGAACGTGTAGCCGCGATCAATATCAGCCGCAGAGGACTGGAAATTGGAACCGTGGCTGCCATTCGGATGCCAGGCGCAGCTCCACAAACCGTGGTGGCGCAGAATCCCGCTCCCGATGCCAAAGATGCACCCTCACCCAAGATCGCCTTGATCGTGGCTTCCAATGATTCAACCCAGACCTTCGTGATGCCAAACTTTGTAGAGCACTCGATTGCAGAGGCCATCACAGCAGTAGAAGATGCCGGTTTCGTTTTGGGAAAAACCGAGGCTGTAGACGATGTGACTGGTCCATCAGGAACAGTGTTACACCAGTTTCCACTCGCCGGACAAAGGATCCCTGCCGGGACGGTGATCAGCTTTGTGGTTAGAAAATGATGGGCATTGGGTGATTGAGTATGTTGGGTTTTAGCTGATTCGGCGATGATAAGCCTGATTTTCACCTTGATTCACAGGTGGGGCGTCGAATGTGCCATACAATTTGAGCCGGTATGCGCCCAAGACAAGCTTTGATGATCTCTACGAGAAGTGGATA
>DASZFK010000211.1:0-4236 GCA_035939855.1 Candidatus Angelobacter sp. | reverse complement strand
TGGGACCTTTACGATCCTGGTCAACGAACAGCAATATGGCCAGGTATCGTTGGGTGCGGGACCGCAACTTCTGCGCCAGGACATCAAGCTGAGCCCTGCCGCCTTGACGGTCGCCCAGCGGTGACAGGACAAAGCCCTTTGGATTTGGGCTTTAGAACGACTTCCTTCGCCTTGGCTCAGGACAAGTTCTTTGGCCATCTTGGGGGCAGGCTCGAAAGGCGGTTCTTCCACCTTACTTCTCCAGGACACATTATTTCCTAAACTGAGTTAGTTACCGTTTGGATGGACATTTCGGCCGCGCCGAGAATGTCTTAATTGGGGCGAGACGTCCGACGGCGGATTCCACAACCCGTTGAGGAGGATGTCGATAAATCGTTCTACGGCCTCTTCGTCGGAAACCCCCAGGTGGCGGTTGCCGTGCATTACACTTTCAATTACGAAATAGGTATGAAAGTAGAAGTAGATCATGGCCATGACTAATGCCGGGTCCTGGCCGCACCAGCCTGGCTGCCTTCTTATTTTGTCGATGGTTGGCCCCAGCAGACGGCGAAACTGCTCCGGGATATCGTGGAACACCTTTAAGAAGTGCTGGTTCTTGAATTCAATCACGTCGATGTACATCAGGAGCCAGTATTCGGCGTCGTCGTACACCATGGATCGCATGGCCGCGGCGAACAGCCTCAGATCGCTCCTGGAAAAAGGGTCCTCAAAAGCGCGGAAGACCCGCTCCAGAAATTTGCGCATGGAGCGCCGGTAACTTTGCACCAGGCCTTCAAAAATCGCTTCCTTACTCGGATAGTACGTATAGATCGTGCCCTGGGAGACACGTGCCTTTTCGGCGATGTCGCGGATGTTGGTGCCGTGAAATCCTTGACTGGTAAACAACTCCAGGGCTGCAGCCTCAATACGAAGCTGGTTCTCGTCAATGCGGTCCCTGGGAATTTCGGGGAGAAAAAGGATTGGGCGTTTTCCCGGGCGTTCCCCGCTCTCCTCTTGCGAATGGTCCGGCGGAGCGTCGGGCGGCGAACTCCATAGCCTGCCCGAAAGGAAACGGATATAGTCCACCCGATCCCTCTCGACCTTCAGCAGCGTTAGCTGCCGGGCCAGATATTCGCGAGTCTTGCCGGTTGCGTCAGGAACCTCGGGAGGCGAACTCCATAGACCCCGGAAAAGCAGATCGATGAATCTCTCCGTCGCCAGTTCGTTCGACAGGCCCAGATGCTGCTCCCCTTGCATGTGCCTTTCCATGAGGAAATAGGTAAAGAAATAGACGTAAATGGAGGCCAGCACAAATGCCGGATCTTCCCCGCACCAGCCGGGCTGTTCTTTGACGCGCGCCAGGACTGGCCCAAGCAAGCGGCGAAACTGTTCCGGCACGTCATGAAACACTTCCAGAAAATGCCGGTTCTTGAATTCAATCACGTCGCTGAGCAGCATGAGAAAAGATTCGGAATCGTCATACATCAGGGACTGAACCGCAGAACCCAACTTCTTCAGGCCCTCTTTTGAGAGAGGATTTTGCAGATCGGCGCCGGCCTGCCGAAGCCAGTTGCTCATATGCGAGCGGTATCTTTGCGCCAAGCTGGCGAAAATGGCCTCCTTGCTGGGAAAGTAGGTGTAAATCGTTCCCGTGGAAACGCCTATCTTCTGCGCAATCTCGCGGTTGTTGGTGCCGTGAAACCCCTGGCTAGTAAACAGTTCGAGGGCCGCAGCCTCGATACGACGCTGGTTTTCTTCGGTTCGCTCTTTAGCAATCTTGGGCACGGGTGAGGACATGGCCATTATATAAAGCCGGAGACCGGTGAAGAAAGGAGCTTGACTGCCCGAATTGCCATAATTGCCATGAATGCCATAATTGCCAAAATTGAAAAACCAAGTCATGGCGCACATGGGAAGAATTGATTTTTAAAATATGGCAATTATGGCAATTCTGGCAATGCCTCAGGCCGTCGGAAGGCTCTCGGCTAAAATCTTCTGCATGAGAAAAGATTGGACCACCAAGCTGATTCACTCGGATGCACAGGTTCCTGAAGGTTTTCGATCGCTGGCAACCGCGGTGTACCGGGGCTCAACCGTGCTGTTTCCCCAAGCGGCCACCGCCAACGACCATTGGAACCAGCACGAGGCTGGCTATACCTACGGACTCTACGGCACTCCCACAACCCTGGAACTGGCTGCCAAGGTTTGCGAACTCGAGAAGGGGTTCCGCACCTTAATTACTCCGGGGGGCCAGGGCGCCATATCCCTTATTCACCTGGCCCTGCTCAAGAGTGGCGACCACATCCTTCTGCCCGAGAGTATTTACGGTCCCAATCGAAAATTCGTCAACGATGTCCTGCGGCGATTTGGAGTCGAGGCGAGCTACTATCCGCCAGGCTCCGTCCCTGAGATCGACTCGGCGTTTCGCGCGAACACGCGCATGGTGTGGTGTGAGAGTCCAGGATCAGTCACCATGGAGGTCCAGGATGTACCGGCCATCGCCGAAGTGGCGCATCGGCGTGGCGCCGTGGTGGCTCTGGATAACACATGGTCCGCAGGCGTTTACTTCGACGCCTTCGCCCATGGAGTGGACATTACGATGCAGGCGCTGACCAAATATATTGGCGGACACAGTGACCTGCTGCTCGGCTCGGTTACGGCCCGCGATTCAGCCACCTATGAGCGGCTGGGTGAGACTCATCAACTGCTGGGATGCGCCGCTTCTCCCGACGACTGCAGCCTGGCGCTGCGCGGCATGAAAACGCTGTCGGTTCGGTTGAAAGCAGTGGAGCAGTCGGCCTGTGCGCTCGCGCAGTGGCTCCAGGAACGACCCGAAGTGGAGTTGGTCCTGCATCCGGCCCTTCCCTCGTGCCCTGGACACCAATTCTGGAAACGGGATTTCAGCGGGTCCACCGGACTTTTTTCATTTGTCTTTCACCAGCGGTTTACGAAGGAGCAGGTGCTGGCATTCGTGGATGCTCTCCAGTTATTCAAGATCGGCTACAGTTGGGGAGGCGTCACGAGTCTCGCCATGGCCTATGATCTTCATTCTCCAAAACGACCAAACTATGGTAGCCGGATCGTGAGGCTCCATATCGGATTGGAAGAGCTTGAAGATCTGAAGGCTGATATTGCACAAGCGATGGAAGCGATTAGCGGATAGCAATTGGCAGTTGGCAATTGGCCAAACCAAAATCAAACCGATTTACCGCAAATGTCGCAAAGGACGCAAAGGCAGAGCGAAAAGATGGCATTGGCAATCAGTAATCGCGATTTGAATCGCTGAAGACGGGGCCTCCATTAACTCTCGGCAACTCGGCTGCAATATCCGACGCTCCGTTCCCACCCTTGGCGACCTATTCCCAAGTCGCTGGCCGGCTGGTGGTCGCGAAGAAAATGCTTTCCCAGAATCGAACTTGGGAGTTTGCATTTGGAACGTGTGTTTGGAACAGTGTGTTTGGAACGTGTGTTGGAACGTGTTGTGCTCAACTGGCCGCTGTGGTATGGTGCCGGGCTTAGATATTTGTAATTGGCAGCTCGAATTTGGCCAAGGAGGCCCCTGTGAGAATCCCCCAACTCAGATCGAAATTGCTGTGGGTTGCAATCATCGCCGTTAGTAGCAGCGTAACTCTCTGCGCTCAAAACATAGACATCCAAAACACACGGAGCTTTCATGGCGGGCCGATTGACAAAAACAGTGTGGGCAACTTGCACCTGCAGTGGGAATATTTGACCGCAGCAGAAACGGGCACCATTTCTCCAGGGTTTGGTTCCGTATCTTCTACGCCAACTGTGCAAGGCAAGTTTCTCTATTTCAACGATATCTCCGGCAACATTACCAAATTGAACCGATTTACAGGTCAACTTGTCTGGAAAAAGAACTACGTCAACGATCTATCGGTCCCAGGCTTTGTCGTTACCAGCTCCAGAAATACGCCCTTTATTTCGCACGGCTTAGTTATTGTAGGCAGTAACTTCGGGCTGATTGAGCCGCTCTGCGAAGTGGTTGGCAAATCGCCGGCTGCCGGAGTGTGCCATTCCGGATCAGGGGCAATTGTGCTCGCCTTAAATGAGAACACAGGTGATGTTGTCTGGCGCAAACGGGTAGAAGACCATCCTTCCGCCAAAGTTACAGGCTCGATTAGTGGCCACGGAAACAGAATTTACGTCCCGGTTGGAAGCTGGGAAGAAGATTGGTCGCGGGCCTACCCAAACATTTTTACACATCCGATTGTGCCCGGCTCAAAGTATCCTTGT
>DASZFK010000210.1:0-7564 GCA_035939855.1 Candidatus Angelobacter sp. | reverse complement strand
AAACTGCGCCCAGCGAGAAGATGTCGGACCGGTGGTCGATTGGCCTTCCCGATGCCTGCTCGGGCGCCATATAACTTGGAGTTCCGACCACCATGCCGGCTTGCGTCATTCCCGAATCACCGAGTTTGGCAATACCGAAGTCGAGGACCTTGATGTATCCCTGGTCGGTAAGCATGAAGTTCGCGGGCTTAAGATCGCGATGGATCACGCCTCGCTGATGGGCGAATCCCACCGCGTTGCAGATCTGGTCAATATAGGTGAAGACCACTTCAAGCTTTGGACGAATACCGCCTGCCAGCCGTTGCGCCAGCGTCTCGCCTTCGACATATTGCATGCTGAGGTAGACCAGATCGCCTTCCTGGCCAACGTCGAAGATGGTGATGATGTTGGGATGGTCGAGGCTGCCGGCGGCCTTGGCTTCACGCAGCAGGCGCTCCACCAATTCATCACGATTGGGAGCGTTGTGGTCCACCAGGATGGTTTTGAGGGCGACGGTGCGATCGATGACTTTGTCGTGGGCTTTGTAGACGACGCCCATCGCGCCGCGTCCCAATTCGGTATCAATCAGATATCGGCTTTGGGTAACGGCTGTGCGGCCGGCGTTTTGAATCTCCTGGCGCAGCCGCGTGTAACTGGCGGCATCGGCCCATAGGAGTTCATACATGGGTTCGGTTGCGTCGTGCTCGCCAACTTTAATCCTTGGGCTGGCGCTGAAATCGAAACCGCCTGCAACCCTTGCCAGCTTATATATCGCCTCAGCCACGAGAATTCGCGGGACCTCGGGCGGCCCTGGCTCGCGAAAATGCTGCGTCGATTCGACCACCTGGGTAGGGACGTCTTCCCCCGCTGGACACGACTGGCGAGCCGTCAACCAGCGATTTATAGCCATCTTGGGCACGATGTGGCCCAGGAATGGTCCTATCTCATAAGCAAGCAAGCTGAGTTGCAAAGATCTGGCCGCAGCCAGCGCCCGAAGAGAGTTTTCAAAGTAAATCAGTAATTTGTTGTGAGCGGCTTCTATGAATTTACCTTCATTTTCGGCCACTGCTTTGGCGAACAGGTTGGCAAGAGGGCCTTCGCTCCGCCATTGAACTTCGCGCACCTTGCCGGTCGCTCCTCCGTAGGCCCACAAGTCCACACATAACGCGGCGTTAACGCCGGTGCGCTCGGATTCTTGTACGGATTGTTGATTCGGGTGCAGGGATTCCATGAAAGGCCCGTTCCAGCAACTTGCGCCAATGACGAGTGTAAACCCCAACCGACCCTAAATGTAGTGCTGACCAGGGCTTGAGAATCATCCCATAAGGCAAGACCTTCGTATTCATTACGTTAGTAGCATTAGGAATGAGTGACTGTTGAGGACATTGCCAAAATTGCCATAAATGCCAAGATTGCCATAACTTTGGACCAACCTGAAGCCAATTTATGGCAATTATGGCAATCCTGGCAATTAAACCTAACTTTACAGAACTTTAATAATATCCAATATCTGGATAGTTCAAAAGTCGGCTATTGTCCTATTTTTCTTCCAGTCCTGGGAGTTTTACATTAAAAAACATTTGACTTTTTAAATTTTTGCGCTACTTTAGTTGGGCCTTGGCTTCTCCAACTTCTGGGGTGGGGCCAGGTCCTTTCGTATTTTTCTCAAGGCCTGACAAACGATGGCTCTAGCACAACAGCAACCTTGAGACTTCCAGCTTTTTGACATTTAGGTATGAACAGTCGACGCGATGTCCTTGAGATGAGCAACCATCTTTGGCAGAAGCATTGGTTTGTCCGATCTTCCCACAAGGTGACGCTGGGACTGCGTCCACTCCTTGATGAATATCCAGGCGGGGCTTTCCATGGGCCCGGCTTGAAGTCACCCGGCCTCACAGAAACTCTGTTTTCCATGAGTCAATTCCGGCGAAGTAGAAGTACAAAGGAGAATCCATGAAGAGAAGACGGACCATTTTTTTGAATATATTTGCTTGCGTCATGGTCCTGGCTCTTGCGCAAACCTGCGCCTTTGCCCAGACCACTGTTGCCAAAGTCAATGCCACATGCCAGCGTTTTGCTCCCGGCAGCGTAGTCCATCAGCCGCCCGCCCTGTTCAGTTCCAATGGAGTCCTGAATGTACAGTTCTCCTATCAAACATCCACCGATTCTGCCGGTCGGCAAACGTTCTGCTTCATTACACCGAGCGGCTTGCAAAACCCGACCTTGCACGTAAAACCGGGCGACACCCTGAACATCACGGTGACCAACAATACGCCCTTCAACCCGGTGGGCGACACCACCGAAGTCTTCAACGCCCCCACCTGCGGCGATACCACGTTTGAAGCGCAGGATCCGGGGAGCAACAATGGCCTGACCGGCGGCTCCATGAACATTCACTATCACGGAACCAACACTACTCCACAGTGCCATGGCGACAACGTGGTTAAAACCCTGGTGAATCCGGGACACTCATTCTCCTATAGCTTGGCGTTCCCCACCGACGAGCCTCCGGGACTTTACTGGTATCACCCCCACGTCCACGGTCTCGCCGAAGCTGCCCTTCAGGGCGGCGCATCGGGCGCTTTGGTGGTTGACGGCATCAATAACGTGCAGCCCGCAGTCGCCCCCCTGCGCCATCGCATCATCATGCTTCGCGACGAGCCAACATTGCAAGGCTTGCAGGAAAGCCCCGGTGGAACGGAAGGCGGCATTCCCCAGGTTGATCTCACCGTAAACAATATTCCCAACAATGCAATGACGAATCTCACGACCGGCGTAACCAGCTACACACCGGCTGTGATTCACATGTACTCGGGCGAGAAGCAATTCTGGCGGGTAAGCAACAGCACTTCGGACGTGATCATCGATCTCCAGGTCCGGTTTGACGGTGTGCCCCAGACCATCCAGATCGTGGGAATTGATGCTGTTCCGGTTAACTCCCAGGATGGCACGCAGCCTGGAACTCTTATCCCGGTAAAGAACTTCAGGTTGCCGCCTGCGGCTCGGGTTGAGTTCATCGTTAACGCTCCGCCGTCTACCGTGCACGTAGCTCAACTGGTCACCCAAAATGTGAACAGCGGTCCTCAAGGCGACGACGAGCCAACCCGGCCTCTGATCACCATGCAAGTGGTTGGAGGCAGTGCTTCTACCGATACTGACGAACCAGCGGGCGACGACGCAATTCCACCTTTCACCGCGCTGAACACCAACCAGCAACGGTTTAGGGGTATTTCCAATGTCACTCCTTCAGTCACCCGTACCGTGTTCTTCGAAGAGATCGAGGATGGCAGCACGTTCTTTATCAATGCGTCCGGATGCGTAACTTCAACCGGCGCAAAGTGCGCTATCCAGCCCTATCCGATCGACACGCCATTTGATAGCAACAACCCACCGGCCATCATTACCACGCAGGGCAGCGTGGAGAAGTGGATTGTCGAGAACCATGCCCGTGAAAACCACGAGCTCCACCAACACCAGATCCACTTCAAAGTGCTTTCACAAAACAACTTTGAAGTGAACGGCAGCCCACAGGCGCCGGCCATCAACGGCCAGTTCCTGGATATGGTCGAGGTACCGTTCTGCGGTGGTGATCCGCCGAAGAATCCGCCAAACCCGCCCGCTTGTTTGACGGCAAATGGTGGTGGACCGCCGCTGCCCTATCCAAATGTGACGGCGCTCATGGACTTCCGCGGACCCGACATCGGGGACTTCGTCTTCCATTGCCACATCCTCGGACATGAAGATCGAGGCATGATGGCGATCGAACGTGTTGTCTGTCCTTCGACCGGCTGTCACTAATCCTTAAGAAAGAATTGGTTCTTAAGAAACCAGCGGCTTCAGAAGAAATTCTGGAGCCGCTTTTGTTTGTAGGACAGAGGAAAACAATCACCTTGTCATTCTGAACGGAGCGCTGCAAGAAAGCTCAGAACTACAAAGATGATCGGCGCGGAGTGAAGAACCCCGATGATGTTTCGGTCTGCTTTACTGAAACGAGGTGTTCTACCGATGTTTGGGATCTAGCTGCTTTGAAAGGTTCCAAAAGCAAGTGATCTTAGGCCAAAGGTAGTAATCATCCTGTAGCATTGATCATTCGCCAACGATCAATACGACGAGGAGAACTATGTGAAACTCACGATTATCCTTATCTTCATACTGTCCGCGATCACTTTGCACAGCCAGACTAAGACCGTCTCTCCGGCGCGAGGCATCTTGCTTGAAGACCTGACGTGGGTCGAGGCGGAAAAAGTCCTTACTCCCGATAAAGTAGTTGTCATTCCGCTGGGCGCTGAGTCCAAAGAACACGGCCCGCACCTCAAGCTCAAGAACGATTGGCTCATTGCCCAGTACTTGCGAGATCGAGTACTGGAGAAGGCTGATGTTGTGGTCGCGCCTACGCTGAATTACAGCTACTATCCTGCTTTTCTTGAATATCCGGGATCAACGTCTCTCCGGCTGGAGACAGCTCGTGATGTAGTCGCAGACATTTGTCGGAGCCTGGCTCGGTTCGGTCCTCGTCGATTTTATGTAATCAATACCGGTGTTTCCACGCTTGCTGCCCTCAAACCAGCTTCAGAGTTGCTGGCCAGCGAAGGAATTGTCATGAGATACACCAACATTCTGGAAGCAACGTCGGCAGTGGAGAAGAAAATATCAAAGCAAGAGGGAGGCACGCACGCCGACGAAATTGAGACCTCCATCATGTTGTACATCGCGCCGGAAACCGTCAACATGAAGAAAGCCGTAAAGGACTATCATCCGGGGAAAGGACCTCTGACCCGCGACCCGAAAGCCACAAACGGCGTGTATTCACCCAGCGGCATTTTTGGAGACCCGACCTTGGCCACGGTAGAAAAAGGCGCAAAGCTAAGTGAGGCGCTGGCTGAGAGCGTTCTCGCAGAAATCGAACAGTTGCAACGCAGTCCGGTTCCCGCGAAGCCCAAGGAGTCGGAGAACCGGTAACTTGGCTACAGGCCACTTGGCTTTCTGATTCGTGTTGTTCCAAAACCGATCACCCGATCACCAGATCACGAGCGATCACCCGATTGTAATGTCCATCAAGAAACTCGCGAGGAAGTAGCTTTTCAAATGGACCACGCTCTCGGTGGGTCAAGAGGCCGCATTATCGATCTGCGCCCGTTGCAGCCGGTCGGAATAATCGACATAAATCGACTTCCACTGCGTGTAGAAATCGATCGCTCCCAATCCACCCTCGCGGTGTCCATTGCCTGTAGCCTTGGTGCCGCCAAAAGGCAGATGTACCTCTGCGCCTATGGTCGGTGCATTCACATAAGTTATGCCTGCATAGATGTCGCGCATGGCCCGAAAAGCTTTGTTCACGTCGCGAGTATAAATAGAGGACGAGAGGCCATAAGGCACGCCATTCGCGATGTCTATGGCCTGATCAAAACTGTCACAAGGAATCAGGCTGACCACTGGTCCAAAGATTTCTTCCTGGGCAATCCGCATTTTCGAGTCAACATCGCTGAAGATTGTCGGCTCAAAAAACCATCCATGCTCATGCGCAGAACCGCCTGGGCGTTTACCTCCCAGCGCCAGCTTCGCTCCCTGGGTTTTACCAACTTCTACATATTTTTCCGTGGTTTCAATCTGCTGGCGGTTGATTTGTGGACCCATCTCCATGTTCTCATCGAGTCCATTTCCAACTTTCAAGTGCTGTGCGCGCAACGCAAGTTTGGTCGCAAACTCCTGGTAGATGCCCCTCTGAACGACGACCCGGCTGGTGGCCGTGCAGCGCTGTCCGGTGGTGCCGAACGCGCCCCACAATACGCCTTCAAGCGCCAAGTCAAGATTGGCATCGTCAAGAACAATGATAGCGTTCTTCCCGCCCATTTCCAGCGAGCAAGGTTTAAAGTTGCGGGCCGCCGCCTCACCTACAATCCGGCCTACCTCGCTTGATCCGGTAAAAGAGATCGCGCGAACATCGGGATGCTCCACCAGGGGCGCGCCCGCTTCCGGGCCAAAACCGGTAACAATATTCACAACACCTTTGGGTAGTCCGGCATCGGTAAGCGCCTGGACGAGGTTGAAAGTAGAGAGCGGCGTATCCTCGGCAGGCTTGATGACGCACGTATTGCCACAAACCAGTGCCGGCAAAAGCTTCCAGGATGGAATCGCCATGGGAAAATTCCACGGGCAGATCATTCCGCACACCCCCATCGGCATTCGGACAGCCATGGCGAACTTGTTCGGAAGCTCGGAAGGCACCGTAGCGCCGAACAGGCGGCGGCCTTCACCTGCCATGTAATAAGCAGTATCGATGGCCTCTTGGACATCCCCCCGGGTCTCCTTTAGTACCTTGCCCATCTCCCGCGTCATTTGGCGCGCGTATTCCTCTTTTCTGGAGGTGAGGATCTCGCCTGTTCGATAGATGATTTCAGCGCGCTTTGGGGCAGGCACCAAACGCCAGGTCTCAAACGCCTGTTTTGCAGCAGTCACTGCAGCATCGACGTCGCGCTTCCCGGAAGCCTGAAAGATGCCAATGACATCGCGGGTATCCGCAGGATTAAGATTCTCAAAGGTTTGGCCGCTATGGGAGGCAACCCAGTCGCCCCCGATGAAGTTTTTATAAGTTTGAGCCGGCATTTTTGGTCAGTCGCCTTTCCCAAGATTCAAATTTATCCTACAGGATGAACGAGCGCCGAGGAAAGAATACGGGTCAAGAAAACCCAAAACGTATAGGATCATAAGGACAAATTATCTTTCCATCGCTTTTTTGAAAGCAGGAGATTAGAATTTATAAAGGTTATGCTTAGCCAAAATATTCAAATTTCAGCTTGACTTTTTGGAGTACTATTAGGAAGTTCCAAAATGGGAAATAAAAGATCAGAAAAAGCAGTTTTTTGTTAGGAAAAGCTGCGGCGTTATTGCATTCTAACCGGTGCAAAAATCCTCGGGCCACTTTACCCGATCGGGAAAGGTCGGAAAATATGTCGATATTACTCGCAGATGATGATGTGGATCTCGCTACATTCCTAGCCAAGTCACTGGAATCAGAGGGCTATGCGGTACATACCGCGCCCGATGAACAAAGCGTTCGGGCCGAACTCCAGCGCCAGAACTATAAGCTCATTATTCTTGACCTGAATTTCGGTCCAACCGATGGGCTCAATCTGCTGGAGCAGTTGAGGGCTGAGGGCCTGGCTACGCCCGTCTTGGTCTTGAGCGCGCGCACTGGCGTTTCGGACCGCATTAAGTCCCTGAACCTGGGCGCCGACGACTATGTGGTCAAGCCGTTTTCCTTCCAGGAGTTGGCTGCGCGAGCGAACGCGATTCTCAGGCGCAAAGTTGATCCTGAGCTCGAGATATTGCGCGTGGAGGACCTGGAACTGAATCCTCGCGACCGCAAGGTTGCGCGTGGGGATCGCGAGATCAAGCTGAGTCCCAAGGAGTTTGAGCTGTTGAATCTGCTGATGCACCGCGCCGGCACAACCGTGAGCCGCCAGGAATTGCTGGACAAAGCCTGGAATCTGCAACCTGAGACCGACAGCAATCTGGTGGATGTCTATGTGAACTACCTGCGCAAGAAGATCGATTTTGCAAATGAAGAGAAACTCATTTTCACCGT
>DASZFK010000209.1:0-10846 GCA_035939855.1 Candidatus Angelobacter sp. | reverse complement strand
CCGTGGGACGCGCAATCTCCGAGGGAATCGCAAAACCCATTCCCGAAAACGATCCTGAGTTTGAGATCAGGAACGTGTTGATTCCGATCACCTGGCCGCGCGCATCCACCAGCGCGCCACCCGAGTTGCCCGGATTGATGGCCGCGTCAGTTTGAATGAACTCGCCCGGCTTGCGTGGATCATCGGTGTAGGGATTGGCCCGGTTCAGGGCGCTGATGATTCCCCGGGTGACGGTAAAACGGAAACCAAAGGGATTACCGAATGCCAAAACGGTTTGGCCGGGATGCAGGGCAGTTGAATCTCCCCAAGGCAGGCTCGTCATGTTCGAGCCATTGACTTTGATCACGGCCAGGTCCGTCATGGGATCGGCTCCAATCAGCTTTGCCTGCAGCACACGGCGATCGTTCAGCGTGACCCTGATATCAGTGGCATCTTTTACCACGTGGTTGTTGGTGACGATGTATCCATCGGGAGAAATGACGATCCCGCTGCCCAAGCCATGCTCAATCTCTGGCTGGCGGGGCATCATCCTTTGTCCAAACGGATTGCCGAAGAATTGTTGTAGCTGGTCTTGATCCAGCCCTTGCAGCGGCACAGCTTTAGCGCGAGCCGTTACGGTAACGTTAACCACTGCCGGGGTTACGTGAGCAGCCACGGTTTCCATGGCGCGATCCAGAGAGAGTAACGCGCTCACAGTGTTGTCGTCGAGCGGCGCGGCGGCAGGGGCAGCAGATGCTGCACTCGCGCCGGCCGGTTTGAATAGTTCATAAGCTCCGAAGCCCGCCGCCATGGCCAATGCCAAGACCGGCACAATCAGGCGGCGCTTGAAGCCCTGCTTCCAATTGTCGATTTTCGATGTATTCATTTTTGCCTTCCGTTCCAATTTAGAGTTCCGAAATTTTTCATATCAACTAATTAATTAGTTGATATGCTTGATCTGCCCCTTTGGGAGCGATTGCGTATCGCTTATACCTTTCTAAGTTTTTCTGGGTGTGGGTTTCTCCGTTTTGTCCGCTGGAATGATGACGCGCAGTTGCCAAATCTGCACACGGCATTGTCCTCGAACGTCCTGGCTGGTCATCGTCACGACCAATTCCTCGTGCGCAACCACATATCCGGAATAGCTGGCGAGGAACATGGATGCTGGAGGCATTTTGCGGACGCGCTCAATCGGGTTCGATTGGAGCGCATGTTTTACTGCTCTGTGTGGAATCAAACGCTGCGAAACTGAATGCTCTTGATTTTTTGGCAGTTTGAACCCTGCTGTGATGAACTGCGCTCCCATTCCTTGTGGATTCGCCTGTTGATAGCCCGTTGATCCTACGCTGGTACTCGGGATCACCAGAGAGACGCTCTTGGAGGCTGTCGCGACTGGAGTTGCTTGTCCTTCAGTAAAACTCACCAGCGCTGGGGCCTGCCGCAAAGAAACTGCGCAGGTTATAGCGAATACTGCGACCAGGGGAATAGCAGGTTTCCAAAGCTGGGTTGTCCTGGGACGCTGACCGTCTAAAATTTGCATGACCCGGTTGGAGAGATGCATGCGGCTCACGGCTGCCTGGGCCAGCGCAATCTGCCGCCTCAAGAGGCTCTTTTCGGCCATCCGCGCAAGACATTGCGCATAGATGCGAGGACTCTCCGTTTTCGCCAGAACTGCGTCGTCGCAAGCCAGCTCACGCTCCAGAGATAGGCGATTTTCGATCCACCACACCAGAGGGTGAAAGAACAAGAGAGCTTTCACCAATTTTTGAACTAGGTTGGTCCAATCGTCACGTCGCCGGAGGTGGGCCAACTCATGAAGCAAAACGTGCTTGAGTTCGGTTGGTGACACTTCAGCAACCAGCCACGCAGGCAGCAGGACAGCCGGCTTGCGAAAACCGATTGCTGTGGGCACATCCAGCTTAGGCGACGTGCCGATCAGGACCGGCCGGGATTCTTGGGCTTGTTCTACGATCTTCCGTACTTCGGGACTGAGATCCGCGAGATTAATGGAGACGCAGGTCTTGCGAAGCCGCAGAACCTGCCAGAAGCCGACGGCCACACGCAGTAATCCCGCAGTTGCAATCGCAGCCCAAGCAAGAAAAGCCCAGACTGCCAACGATGCCGGCAATGTGAGCGAAGCTGATCCGGCAACCGAAACCGCTTTCAATGAAGGTAGGGTCACCACGGGCGCGAGAATTACAGCTACCAGGGTGGCGAACCAGATCGCAAAGCGTGTTCCAGAATTCTTTCGCGAAACGATCCTGAGGGCCAGATAAACAAACAGAGCCAGAAGAGTGCCCTCGATCAGGCAATACATCATTGCTTCGACGACGGCTGGCGCAATTGCATGGAGAGCATTCATACTTTATCGACGCTCCCTTCCAGCAGCTGAGCGATACGCTTCAACTCCTCTGCATCAATGTCTTTATCTTCAAGAATGTTCAAGAGGAGCAACTCGTGCGAGTCCTTGAAAAAACGACTGACCAGGTTGCGGACCTCAGACCTGGTGGCCTCTTTGCGGCCCATGACTGGAATGTAGACGTGCGCCCGGCCCTCTTTGGCGTGCTTCACGTAACCCTTCTTCTCGAGAATACGGATGGTCGTCAACACCGAGTTGTAGGCGAGAGATTTTGCCGCGTCGTCCTCCAATAATTGATGAACGGTTGACGGGCCTCGCTCCCAGAGCACCTCCATGAGGCGCAACTCAGCTTGGGTCAGGGTTGGCGATTTTGCGGGCGGCACTTTCCTTTACCTCTCGTTCAGGCTTCCTTGCCTATTTCATTAGACGCGGCTTCGGGCAATTGGTAACTAATTATTTAGTTTTTTGATGGGGATTAGTTGAGAGATGCCTGCATCTCTTGTAAATCTAATCCCGTATGTTATTGATTATAAATGACTAAAATATAAGTCCTCGACAGGACTTGGTCGCATCCAACGTGGTAGGATAACAGCGGAGGGCTCATTTGAAAGGAGCGTATATGGCCGCAAAGTTTCGGGACCGCAAATAGGTTCTTCTTCGAATTTCCCTTCCTCGGAATTTTGTTTTTCCAGCTTCTGCTTTTCATCCTCGGCAAGCTTTGGTTTTGGCGGCTTCGTCTTCGCTTCTTTTTCTTCTTTCTTGCGTTGTCTCTCCTCTCGGCGTTTTGTCAGCAAGTCCAACACAAAAACCAACAATGAGAGAGCCGCCGGCACAGCCAGGATTTTGGCAAGATCTCCGAGCCAGGCGTCCCACCAAGACTCCCATTTGCTCTGCTGCGAAAGAACGGGTACTGCCCGAAGTATTCCATCCCAGAATGAATGCCAACTTCTCCGACGCGTGGTCCGATCTGGGCTTCTCTCTTGATCGTTTGAACATAAAGAAAAGGCAGCAAGTAGACTTGCTGCCTCATTCCTTTTTGCTTCAAATACTTTACTCTGCCTTCTCTGTTGCCGCGGGCTTGGTGACCGCAATGGTCTCTCCCACATCCCCGACCTTGAATCGGGCAAAGCGGCGGACTGAGATGTTCTCGCCCAGCTTGCCGATCTTGCTGGCGATGAGCTGGTGGATATTGATGCCCGGCTCTTTCACGAAAGGCTGATCCATCAGGCATACCTCTTCGTAGAACTTGGCCATCTTGCCCTCCACGATCTTTTCCACGACGTTGGCAGGCTTGCCGGAAGAAGCGGCCTGGGCGCGATATATCTCCTTCTCTTTTTCGTAAGCCTCAGGAGTCACATCTTCCTTGCGAACAAACTTCGGGTCGGAGGCGGCAATGTGCATGGCAATATCTTTGATCAGGTCCTTGAAGTCGTCGGTGCGGGCGACAAAATCGCTCTCGCAATTCACTTCAACCAGCACGCCGATCTTGCCCCCGGCGTGGATGTAGCTGGCCACCGATCCCTCGCTGGTAATGCGGGCCGCTTTCTTGGCTGCGGTGGCAATGCCCTTCTTACGCAGCAATACCATCGCCCCTTCCAGGTCGCCTTTGGCTTCTGTAAGGGCGTTCTTGCAGTCCATCATGGGAGCGCCACTGCGCTCACGTAGCTCTTTTACCTGACCCGCTGAGATGTTATTTGTGGTGCTTGTACTCATGATCTTTGTTCCTTCAAACTATCTTCTATGCTAAAAGACCCGCGTGGCTGTAGACCGCGCGGGTCTCAAAATTTTTACCAACGGTGTAAACAAACTAGTTCGTGGCTTTGAGTTCGGCCACTTCCGCCGGAACATCCACTGGAGCAGCCGCTACGGGAGCTTTACGAATCTTGCCACCCAGCACCTCTTCCATGTCGAGTTCCTCTTCCTCGGCGAGATCGGCGGAGGTAGGAATCGGCGCTCCTTCTTGCGTGGGTACTGCGGCCTGATCGCTCGCGATCGCGCCGGCGATATCGGCGGTTTGCTTGTCGGTTGAAGTTTGAACACCTTCCGCAATGGAATCGGCAATCTTGGCGGCAAACAAGCGAATGGCCCGCAAGGCATCGTCATTGCCGGGGATCACCCAGTCAACTTCGGTCGGATCGCAATTGGTATCGACCACGGCTACTACGGGAATGCCCAATTTGCGAGCTTCCTTCACGGCGATGGCTTCTTTATTGGAGTCGATTACAAAAACGACATCCGGCAGGCGGTTCATGTCTTTTATGCCCGCCAGGTTGGCCTGAAGATGCTTACGTTCGCGCTCAAGCTTGATGACTTCCTTCTTGGGAAGCAACTCATAACGGCCGTCAGTGGCCATCTCATCCAGTTCCTTCAGGCGTTTGACTGATTTCTGAACCGTGACCCAGTTCGTCAACAGGCCGCCAAGCCAGCGGTTGTTCACGTAAAACATTCCACAACGCTTCGCTTCTTCGGCGATTGCATCCTGGGCCTGGCGCTTGGTGCCGACGAACAGCACAGTTCTGCCCTCGGTAGCTACGTCCTGCACAAACTTGCTCGCGTCCTTGAACATCTTGAGAGTTTTCTGCAGGTCGATGATATAAATCCCGTTGCGTTCCCCAAAGATGTATTCCTTCATCTTAGGGTTCCAGCGCTTCGTCTGGTGCCCGAAGTGAACGCCAGCTTCGAGCAACTCTTTCATGGTGATATTAGCCAAAAGACCTCCTCGTTGGATTGCATCCTCCGCGGCCAAACTTGCCCGCTCGGGATTGATTCCCTTGTCCGCTCCCGTCAGAGCGGGAGGGAAATTTCCGGTTCCGAACTCTACTAACCTCCAACGGCTGCCGGAACCATTACTCCGTTGGAAAACCGTTTCAAACAAATTAGCGCTTGCTGAACTGGAAGCGCTTGCGGGCGCCCTTTTGTCCGTACTTCTTGCGCTCTTTGGCGCGCGCATCGCGAGAGAGCAGGCCTTCCATTTTCAGCTTCTTTCGCAATTCAGCGTTGAACTCCAGCAGTGCGCGAGCGATGCCCATTCTTGTCGCCCCTGCCTGACCGTTGACGCCGCCTCCGGAAACGTTGGCGACTACGTCGAAGGTGCTGGCGGTTTCGCTGGTAACCAGCGGTGTGCGCGCGCTTACGCGCTGGGCCTCGGTCACGAAGTACTGCTCAAATGGTCGTCCATTCACAGAGAACTTGCCGCTTCCGGGACGCAGAAAAACACGAGCCACGCTCGATTTGCGGCGCCCGGTTCCGTAATACTGAACTAATTCAGCCATCTGTTAATTATTAGCTCCTGGCTTAAATCTCAAAAATCTTGTTGCCCTGTCTATGCGCCTTTGCGTTCCGCCAATTCCAGGGCTTTCGGCTGTTGCGCCTGGTGATTATGTTTATCACCCGTATAAACTTTAAGTTTCTTGCCCATGGCCCGGCCGAGCTTAGTTTTTGGAAGCATCCCCAGGATCGCTTCCTGCACGACTGCCGACGGCTTGCGCTCAAAGCGTTTACGGAACTGCTCACTACGCAGGCCACCCGGAAACCCGGTGTAGTGGTGGTAAACCTTCTGTTCCGATTTCATGCCGGTGACTCGGATTTTGCCGGCATTGACTACGATCACATGATCGCCGGTATCGAGAAACGGCGAGTACATTGGGTTTTCTTTACCTGCAAGAATGGCGGCAACGCGAGAAGCCAAACGGCCAAGGGTTTGACCGGTCGCATCCACGACATGCCATTTGCGCGCAATTTTCTGCCCGCTTGGAAAACGGGTTACCATGCTCTAACTCCTGAGAATAAAACGACTTATGAAAGACCGCTCGATGACGCCGCGTACTCACTTCCGAATGGAAGACACAAGGGCGGGCAACTGCAAGAGCAGTAAAGGTTTGATTGTACACAAGTTCGGACGTTCAAGCAAACATTTCAGGTGGCTAAGGCCGATTTTTTTCTGGCCGATTACGAGCACTCTTTTTCTTCTTTCCTTCAAGCTTCTTCAACCCCAGAGCGATATCAGCCAAATCAAGATAACGGGAGCTGCTGGAGCCACCCCCGGTTGGACCTTCCCCGGCGCGAGACGCCTTGAATGTGGAATTGGGATTGATCCACATTTCAGCTTCGCCCTTCGCTTGACCAGCGTTTTTGGACTTGCTGACCATAATGGCGCAAGCGTACTAGATTGAATTGGAAGACGCTGTGATGCCCGTCACAGCATGAAAATTCTAAAATCTGTCTTCTGCCCTTGCCGGACGCGTCATTAACTCTCGAATTGCATCCAACGGAGGCTTGCCATCGTGCAAGATGGCGTACATCTGTTCCGTTATCGGCATCTCCACACATGTTCTGCGTGCCAGACCGATCGCGGCGTTGGTGGTAAGTACTCCTTCGGCAACCATGCCGTGCATGTCGGCGATGATCTCTTTCAGCTTCTGGCCCTTGCCCAGGGCCACGCCCACGCTGCGGTTACGGGAGAGCGCTCCCGTGCAGGTCAATACCAGGTCTCCCATTCCCGCCAAGCCCGCCATGGTCTGCGGCTTCGCCCCGCAGGCCACTGCCAGGCGAGTGATCTCAGCCAAGCCGCGAGTTATGAGGGCGGCAATGGAGTTGTGCCCCAGTCCCAGTCCAGAACAAACTCCGGCGGCAATCGCAATTACATTCTTAAGGGCCCCACCTAATTCGACGCCGATCAGGTCGTCGTTAATGTAAGGACGGAAGTTGGGATCGCTGAATTCTTTTTGAACAATCGCGGCCAAGGAGGCATCGCACGAAGCCACTGTCAGGGCCGTTGGATCGCCTTTGGCCACCTCCTGGGCGAAAGTTGGTCCACTCAAGGCTGCGGTTCTTGGAGAAAAACCGGAGAATCGAGTCACGACCTCGTGAATCACCTCGCTCATTCTCAACAGGGTGTCATTCTCGATTCCCTTGGCGGCGCTTACAAAGAGCATGTTGGGCAACAGCCACTGCGTCATGTGCTCAAAGCTTCGGCGGCAGTGATGCGATGGCATAACGCTGACCACGATCTCCGCGCCCTGCAAAGCTTCTTTCAGATCGTTGGTGGCCCTGACTGTCTGCGGCATTTGAAATTCAGGCAGAAAAAGCTGGTTGACTCGCAATCGCTCGATGCCGGCGCAAACTTCTTTTTCATAGGCCCAGAGCTGGACCTGATGGTCACCGCGCCTGCCCAGAACGATGGCCAGCGCTGTTCCCCAGGCCCCAGCACCGATTACGGCAATCCGGCTCAAGCGTGTTCCCTCTTAACGCCGAAGCGGTTCTCATTTCCGGCCAGAAGACGACGGATATTCTGGCTATGCTTCAGCACGATCAGGGCGCCAATAGCCGAGACGAGCAGCACCGAAGGCAGTTTTGCATGCTCAACAAAATAGGCGGCCACCGGGAAGGTTATGGCTCCCAATATGGAGCCCAGCGAGACATAGCGGGTAAGGGCGACCACTACGACAAAGAGAACCAGGGTGACCAACAACGCCTTGGGAAAAAGCAGGCCGAAGGCTCCCACAGCCACAGCGACCCCTTTACCTCCGCGAAATCGCAACCACACAGGAAAGATGTGCCCCAGCACGGCGGCCAAAGCTGCCGCTGCCATCAAACGGGTTGCAGGAACGCAGGGAACTTCAAGGTCGCATGAGTTATATGCCGAAGAGCCCAATATTGACGCAACCCAGACGGCCAGAAATCCCTTGAACGCATCCAGAATGAGGGTTGCGAGGCCAAGTCCCTTGGCGCCTGAACGGGCAACATTGGTTGCTCCTATGTTGCCACTCCCGGAAAGCCGGATGTCTTCACCCCTAAAGACCTTAACCAGCAGAAAACCAAACGGAATGGCCCCCAGCAAATATCCGATTCCCGCAACGACGATGAATAAGACCAGCATTAATTGGATAAATGAGTAGTTTGGTAATTGGGTAATTTAAAGATTCCAAACGAGCACAATCCCCCGTTCGCGTAGCTTATGAGGATTCCAACCTAAATCCCTGGAGCTTGGTGTACTGGGCGCCTCCTCGCAAAAGCTCGCTCTTGTAAAGAAAAAACTCCTGCGCCGTCATTGTACCGAACTGCAGCGGTTCAACCGGGTCGAGCCGCTGCTGAAGGTTTTGAAAGCTCCTGCCGGTTCCTCGACCCATTGCGGCACGCGCCAAAGTCAAATGCGGCCGGTAGGGTTTCTCTTCTTTCGCGATTCCAATCGTTTCTAAACGTTGGTCAATAGCTGCTGCTAATTGCGGCAAGGCCTCAGGGGCATGGATGCCAATCCATAAGACCCGAGCCGACTTTGGGGTAGGAAAGAAACCCACATTCTTGAATTCAAGTTCGAACGGCGCAATTTTGATCTGCTTTAAAATTTCTTTGACCGCTTGTACGCGGCTTTCGGGAACTTCGCCGATGAACTTCAATGTTACGTGTAACGATTCGGTGCGTACCCAGCGAGCATCGGGCGCAAGATCACGAACGCCCTGCATGTACCCTCCGATCCGGGAACGGATTCCCTCGGGTATAGCAAGTCCAATAAAGATGCGCATGGTCACATCAGCTTGCGGCGAAGCATGTCGAGCGCCTGAGTGGTTGCCCAATAACGAATACGCTCTCGATCTCCAGGGAAGCGGCGCTCGACGACTTCAGTTTTTACTCCATCCGATAATCCATGAAAAACCAGCCCGACCGGCTTTTCTTCAGTCCCCCCGGTAGGGCCGGCGACGCCGGTGATTCCAATCCCAAAAGAGGCTTTGCAGCGCTCCCGGATTCCCTCTGCCAAGGCTGCAGCAACCTGGCGGCTCACCGCCCCATGCTCCTTGATCATGAGCGGTGGCACCTCGGCCAGCAGCGATTTTATGGAGTTGTCGTAAACCACCGCACCCCCCACAAAATACCGGGAGCTGCCTGAGACTGAGGTAATCCGTTGGGCCAACATACCTCCCGTGCACGATTCTGCCACCGCCAGTGAAGCTCCCCGCATTTGCAAATAGTAGCCGGCAATCTGTTCGAGCGTTTCGCCCTGGGCAGAGAACACGGAATCTTCAAACTCGTCTTCAAGCTTCGACACCAGGGCGTCTACTTTTCCTTGCGCTACTTCCAATGATTCCGCCTGGGCTTGCAGATGAAGTTGAACTTCGCCTCCATGCGCAAGAATAGTTGTCTGAACATCGGTGTGCGGCTTGTAGATAGGGGCCGCCCTCCGGTCAACCTCAGATTCTCCGATCATGGCCACCTTCAGCACGCGGCTGGCCATGTAATGTGCCGGGACAATCTTTTGTAGACGCTCCATGCACTGCTCATCGAACATCGGCAGGATCTCGTGTGGAGGACCCGGTAACAACATCACAATCTTGTTTTTTCCCGCGAATGTCGCTTGCAGAAACTGTCCTGGCGCAGTGCCCCTCGGATTCTTGAGTACCTCGGCACCGCAAATCACATCTGCCTGGCGCAAGTTGTTTTCCGCCATTGGAAAGCCGCGAGAAGCAAAACGTCTGCGCAACCACTCGCAGATATCAGGGTCACGGTTCATCTCCAAACCCAGAGCTTGGGCTACTGCTTCGCGAGTCAGGTCATCTTCGGTTGGGCCGAGCCCGCCCATAAAAACCACAATGTCAGATCGAGAAAAAGCGACGTGCGCCACGCTCACCAAATCGGTAAGGCGGTCTCCGACAACCGATTTGAAATCCACCGCAATACCAAGCTGGTTGAGTTTGCCGGTAATGTGAAGGGAATTCGTGTCCTGACGATAAGGAGTCAGCAACTCTGAGCCAACTGCAATGATCTCTGCGTTCACCTCAGCAGTTTAAATGAGAGGAAAGCCTTGTAGGCCCCAGGTTAGATAGAAAACCGCGCTTGTGGTAGCCAGGACTGCCCCTCCAGTCCGGGTAAAAGCCAGACCAATGATGTTGTACCCCGCAACGACCAGGGATGCCTTTTTGTCGGGTGTGATCTTTACGATGCCGCGCTTGCCCGCCAACGAGGCGGCGACGTAGAGGTTTCCCTGAGCATCAAAGGCCAGCCCTTGAGGACGGCCAAGTCCACGGTAAAACGTTGATACGTTGCCATGCGGATCAATGGCCGTCACCGCATCGAAGCTCGAAGTTGTCGGGCCCGTCACGTAAAGCGTGTTGTCCGGTGAAAACGCAAGGTGGTATGCAGCAACGCTCGGCTCCAGCGTTGCAAATACAAACATCTGCCGGTCTTTCGCGATGCGCCAGATCGTTCCGGTGCGGTCGCCTACGTAGAGGTTCTGCTGGCGATCGAAGGCAATGCCGGTGGCGATCCCCATTCCTTCCGCATACGTGCTCATTGTGCCGTTGGGCGCCACCCTGTAGACTGCGCCTTCATATCGGGAGGAGACATACATCATGCCCTCTTGATCAAAGGCTATGCCGGTTGCATTCATCAGATCGGAGAGAAACGGCTTGACGTTGTAATTGGTATCGATTTTGTAGACTGAGACTGGCACTTTCTGCCCTCGAGTGCCGGAAAAAGTAACGTAGATATTGCCTTCCGTATCGAGCGCCGGATTGG
>DASZFK010000208.1:0-3205 GCA_035939855.1 Candidatus Angelobacter sp. | reverse complement strand
ATGCTGGACCGCATTAACTCCAGCCGCCCGGAACATATCATTACCATTGAAGATCCCATCGAATTTCTGCATCGCGACAAGAAAGGCTTCGTTAACCAGCGCGAGGTCGAAGTGGATACGCCCACCTTCGCCTCGGCCCTGCGCGCCAGCTTGCGCCAGGACCCGGATGTGATCCTGGTGGGCGAAATGCGCGACCTGGAAACCATCTCGACCGCGCTCCATGCTGCCGAGACCGGCCACTTGGTCTTCTCTACCCTGCACACCTTGGACGCTGTGGAGACCATCAACCGCATCATCTCGGTTTTTCCCCCACCGGAGCAGAAACAGATTCGCATGCAGCTTGCCGCTACTCTGCGGGCCGTGATCAGCCAACGACTGGTAAAGCGCGCCGATGGCGCCGGTCGTGTACCGGCGGTGGAAGTCTTGATCTCAACCGCGTTTGTCCGGGAATGCATTATGACACCGGAAAAAACCCGGCTGATCCACGAGGCCATTGCTACCGGAACATCACAGTACGGAATGCAGACCTTCGACCAGTCGCTCTACGATCTCTATTCCCAGGGCCTGGTCACTTATGAAACCGCCCTTGAAAATGCCAGTAATCCTGACGACTTCAAGCTCAAAATCCAGGGCATTGCCTCCATTGGCGATGCGGCGCGCGAGCAAATGGAGCAGGCGGGATTTAGTAAGTTCTGAAGGGCTTAGGAAAATTGGTAAGTGAGTAATTTCGTAAGTGGGGAATTGAAAGAGTTGTCTATTGAGTCTTATCTTCAAATTATCCAATTACTAATTTACCCAATTACCAAATCTCCCCATGGCGTTTCAAAAGAAGCAACTCACTGACGAAAACTCTCTCTACGAATATGCGGTTGGCGCCTTGGGCCGCAGAATGCGCAGCGTGGCGGAACTGAAGCGGCTGATGCGCAACCGCGTGCCCAAAGATGAATTGGGATCGCTCTTAGTAGAGTGCGTGATCGCCAAGTTGAAAGAGCAAAAGTACCTCAACGACGCCAGCTACGCCGCCTCTTACGCTTCGTTCCGGCGCAACAACGAAAAATTTGGCCGGCGCCGAGTGGTCACCGATCTTAAGATCAAGGGTGTCCATGCCGATGTCATCGAAAAAGCCGTAACCGAAACCTACGCCGGGGTGGACGAGGAGGAACTGGCCCGCGATTTTCTCCGCCGTAAACGGTTAACGAAACCATCCAATCAGCGGGAAGCCGCCAGGGTGTTTCGCGCCTTAATGCGAGCAGGCTTCGGCTCACGCGTTTCCATAACCATCCTCAAGAACTGGGATGTGGATGATGAATTGATCACCGCACTTCAGGAAGAAGCTGAGAGCTGAAAGATTTCCTCACAACCGACTCACGCCGCTCTCACGTCCCTGGATAAAAAGCCGCCACCACGGAGAAGCTGCCGAATCCGTGTGTGGGGTCGGGCCTGAAACAAACACCGATATTCATACGCCGCAAGGTTCGATCGGCGGCAGCCTCCTGCATGTGGCTTGGCAATCTTTCCGGGACAGAAGAGGTAAAGACCACTAAGTCAGTTACGCCGGGCAGACCGTGGATCAGTTGATTTGGATTGACATTGGCGGCACATGCTGCTTTATCGAGACGTGGGTCAGGCTGCGCATCAATCTCCGGAACGTGTTGCGCCCGTCTGGCCTGGTTGAAGGCCGAGATCACAGCATCTCTGAATTCCTCCACTGAATAGGTGGGAAGCACGTTGGCAAAATTCTGCGTGACGTATAGTTCACCCTGGCTCAGCGTGATTCCAAAACCGATTGAATTGTATTTCGGACTCAGAATATTGGCACGGTGGGGCGGCGAATTCATCAGACCTTTATGGATTTCATCGATCGTAGGAGCCAAGGCAACGTTTTCGGCTACTGCGTTGAAACGCAAACCAGTCGCGCCGGCGCGCTCGCCCAGGGGTGGCTCGCCACTGAGCTGGTGCGAGAGGTTCTGGTGCTCCACCATTTTTTGCGTATGAAGACGCGCCGACTCCGCGAGGTGTGAGTCCCATTGCAGCTTGGACAGTCCCGCCTTTTCACGCTCCTGGTTCACCAGGGTCAGGAGACGCAATTCATCCTGGGAAAGGCCCGTTTGAGAAAAACCAGCAATGGTCCCAAACACCAAGAGAATGACGAACACAGTGATTTTCATATTCCGTTTGGCTCACGGCAAGCACAGCTTATCAGGATACACGTTCTAAGAAATAAACCCGTGCCGGAACGCAAAAGTTGTAGTAGGTTGTGAAGGTCTCTTGAAGAAAGTAGTCCGGCACGCCAGTGCGAGTGAAGGAGGCTCAAAGAAGTTCGACTACGGCTGATGCTTGCCCATCTCCCGTTATGTGCGAAACAACAGTCTTGCCGGATTTCCCGGATCTCCCAACTGCGCGGCACTGGCGTGCCCGGCTACTGTGCTTATAGTCACAAGAGCCTACTGCGGATTTGGCTTAGATTTTCCAATTGAACTGTTCATCCTTTCGTTTGAGAAAACGTAGATTTAGAGGGGCCGGAGCGGCTCCAAAGTTGGTTTACCTGCCAGCCGCTTGCCTCGGGACCAAGAGCGCTTTGCATTTGTATCCATCACCGCAGCCGAGGGCGGCGATGCTCGACAATGATGCTGTTGTCCAGTCGCGAAGAATCCCCGCGCAGTTCATCACACGATCTTCGGGATTCTAGGATTCTCCGTGCCTGGAATCGGTTGAGTTCCCTATGCTTGCCGGCGGGCTTTGAGTTCGCCGAGAATGCGGTTGATTTCATCTTCTTTTTCGAGCTGGGCAAACCGGTCGTCCAGGCTATCGCTTTCGACGATCAGTTCCGTTTTGGCCTGGCCAATAGCTTCCGAGCGCATGACTTTCTCTTTCATGCGATCGAAGGTGGCCACTGCGGCGTGATCGCCGATCTTGGAATGGGCATCGGCCGCTTTGGTCAGCGTGCGGGCGCGGCGATGCTGGGCCATCAGCAATTCACTCTTGGCGCGGGCCTCGTCCAGCTTCTGCTGCAGCTTGGTCAACGCGTTCTTCAGCGTCTCAACCTGCAATTTCTGGTCGGACACCTGCTGGACAAAGCTATCTTTCAGCTGCTGGTATTGCAAAGACCGCTCGATCGCGGCCCGTGCCAAATCGTCCTGATTCTTGCCCACGGCCATCTCCGCTTTCCGGTTCCACTCGATGATTCTGTCCTCATTTTCTTTTT
>DASZFK010000207.1:0-1667 GCA_035939855.1 Candidatus Angelobacter sp. | reverse complement strand
CAAATCGTGCGAGGGACCGGCTTTGGGATCATTGGCGACCTCATTGTGGGGATTTTGGGCGCCTTTATCGGAAGTTGGTTATTGCCTCAGCTAGGCATCCACATCGGTACGGGAGTGATCAGCGCAATCGTCAACGCTACCGTCGGTGCGATATTGCTTCTCCTCGTCATTCGACTCTTTCGAGGTGGCAGCGGATGGGGAAGCAGGTGGAGCGGCGGCTGGGGACGCCGCTGGTAACGCATCCATTAATTTTTGAAAGTGAGCGATATTGACCAGCGACTCCGGAACTCGGAAGAGCAAGCTCATTCCATCACCGCGCCGTATAGGCTTTTGCCGGTGACTGAGAGGTCGTGCTCCCGCCAGTGAAGTCATGCCTTCACTTCAACGCAAGCGGACAGATGATCAATCCGCTACAGGACCTCGCAGGTTTTTCAATTGCGGCACCAGACGCTCAACGGCCTTCAGGTGAGCGAGACCGCTGACAGTCAGCCGCCGCTGGTTACGCTCCCCAAGCATAGCGTTTTAAAGTTGCAGCGGCCCGACATGCATCAACGACCATGCGACGAATTTAATAGTGAATGGCCACTAATGTGTAACTCCATAACCCAGCGTTTGGAACGTTACACTGCAGAGCACGTTTCACGAATGTGGTCGAACCCAATCATCCCCCTGGAGGGTCAGATGAGCAAACGTAACCCGGCAACGGCGTCAAAGCACGCCCACAGCCCGAAAATAGCCGCGAAGGCCCAACGGGCCGCTCAGGCAGTTGTTAGAAGCCCGAAAGACAGGCGTCTGCGCGCGGTTGGGGCAGGCCCGACTGAATCGCTCCCGAAGCGTCATAACGACTCAAAACAAGAGGCTCCTCTTGTTGAGAATCCGGTGACAGTCTTACAACAAGAGGCTCCTCTCGTTGAAAATCCGGTAACAGCCTTACAAGATGACTGCAAACAGACGATGACGGATAACGATTCAAAGAAAGGGTTTGATTTTTCCTCAGCCACGGCAAACGTGCGGGCTTATCAAGCAAAGCTGCTGGAAATGGCACAAGCCAACATGCAATTTGCTTTTGAATTCGCCCAGAGGCTTGCGACGATTAGGTCGCCCTTTGAATTTCCCAGTGTCATTGCAGAATTCACAAGCAAGCGGATGGCTATGTTCCGGAAGTATTCGAAAGAAATGGCTGAACTAAGTACTAAGCGGTGGACAGCTTAAAATCCAATGCCCCGCGGCCACTCGACTAGCTTGCACAATGGCGCAGTCAGCGTTTTTTCCGGGCGATGAAATCAACCTGAAACACCGACCTTTATGAATCCGCCAGGATCAGCGCGCAGTATTAGGTGATTTCCATGTTTGAATTGGCCACTGCGCTTATGGCACTGTTCAGCGCCAGCATTTTCCTGGCACATGCGGTTGACGCTTATCGGGCTCGATACAAAAAGCCGCGCATTGGCGTTTGCGAGCCCCTACCGTATCCCAAAACAGCAACACGACGATAGCACGTGCTTTGCTATGCGTGGATTTGGACGTCGAACACCGCTAGTCTTCATCCAGATCGTCATGCTTGGCGAGTACCTCCATCGTTCGTCACATCGCCGGATGCTTCCGGTTCGCCAGCGGGACACAAGTGGCGGCCTCGCAGCGCGCCGCCCTGCTGGTGTTCCGGCGGC
>DASZFK010000206.1:0-10508 GCA_035939855.1 Candidatus Angelobacter sp. | reverse complement strand
TTCTGGATCCACCGCCAGGAATTTTTGACGCTCATTCCTGGAATTACTGGAACATTGTTTACAATCGCATTCCTGTTCCGCCTTTGCCGGAACGGAAAATACCCAAGACAGATATACCCCAATTAACCTAACGAACTAATTCGGATTCCTTTCTATAGTTCTGTAATTTCTGTATTGACAGAAATTACAGAATCTTGTAACTTTGAAACCATGGAACTTCGACCGGTCGCACGAAGGTTCATTCTTCACTGGGGCGAGATGGGATCGAAATGGGGCATCAACCGCACGGTGTCGCAGATTCATGCTTTGCTCTACCTTGCCGGACGGCCTCTTCACGCCGAGGAAATTGTCGAAACCCTGAACATTGCCCGTTCCAACGTGAGCTCCAGCATAAGGGAGTTGCAGAGCTGGAAGCTGATCCACGTTGTGCACTTGATGAGCGACCGGCGCGATCACTTTGAGACCTCAACCGACGTGTGGGAGCTGTTTCGGACGGTAGTTCGGGAGCGAAAGGTACGGGAATTCGATCCCACGGTAGAAGTCCTGCGGGAGTGCCTGGCCGACTCCAATTTTAATCGCGAGGATGCGGGGGCGCAGCAGCGCATCCGCGAGACGCTTCAGTTCATGGAAACATTGTCCGCTTGGGGAGACGAGATGGTGCGCCTGCCGCGAGAAACGCTGGTCAAGGTAATGAAGCTTGGCTCCAAGATTCAACAACTCCTGCGGGGCGGTTCAACCAGCCGCAAAAACGCGGGTTAAGGAGCTTTTTATTTTGGTAGCTAATTTCTGTGATTACTGACATTACAGAAATATAGCAGGAAGGGAGAATGCCATGAACACGCTTCCCCTGGTTCTTGACCTTATCATCGCGCAAGGGCTCATGGGTGCATTCGACACCCTGTATCATCATGAACTGCGCGCCGCGCTGCCACGGCAACCGGGCGCAGCGCTCGAATTACAGATTCATGCCGGCAGGTCCATCGTCTATGGACTACTGTTCGCGGGACTGGCGTGGCTCACCTGGGGTGGTGTATGGCTATTGCTTCTGGCAGCTATGCTGCTCACCGAAGTTGTACTTACGCTGTGGGACTTCCTGGTGGAAGACCGTTCCAGGATTTTGCCTCCTGCTGAACGCGTGCTGCACACCTTGATGGCATTGAATGGCGGCGCGGCCTTTGCACTGCTTTGCCTCTTCGCGCCGCTCTGGTGGAGGCTTCCCAGCCGGTTGCAGATCACAACACATGGCTGGCAAAGCCTGGTGATGAGCGTGTTTGCCGTAGGGGTTGTCGTCTCGGCCGTCCGCGATGCTCGTGCAGGCTCCACGCTTGCAAAACGCGGCCAGCGAGTGCCCGACATCCGGTTTGCTGACACCGCACAATCGTTGTTGATTACTGGCGGAACCGGTTTCATCGGTCAGGAGCTTTGCCGGGCCTTGCTGGCGGATGGGCACGAACTTACCTTGCTCTCCCGTGATCCCTTGAAGACCTCCTACCTGTTCGAAGGACGTGTCCATTGCATTGCCCGTCTGGAGGATCTTGATCCGGGAACGCGTTTCGATGTCGTAATTAACTTGGCAGGCGAACGCATCCTTGGGCCCCGATGGTCCTCTGCCCGGAAGCTCAAACTGGCAGAAAGCCGCGTCGGCACAACGCGTTCTCTGGCTGCGTGGATTGCGCGATCGACGCACAAACCCCGTCTGATGATCTCGGCTTCAGCAGTTGGGTACTACGGAGTACAAGCTGAGGACGATCGGAGGGCGTTAGGCGAAGACGCTGCCAGTGGGCGGGATTTTGTCTCGGAGCTTTGCCGGCAATGGGAGGGAGCAGCGCAGGCCGTGACTAGCCATGGAGTTGCGCTGGCGATAACGCGCTTCGGAGTGGTGTTGGGTCACAAGGGCGCGCTGCCGATGATGCGTCTTCCGTTTCTTTTCGGCCTGGGAGGCCGGATCGGCAGCGGCCGCCAGGTGATGAACTGGGTCCACGTCGAAGACGTTCTGTACATCATCGCCCATCTCATGTCGCGTGCTGACGCTCAGGGTGTCTACAACGTAGCTGCGCCGCAGTCGGTGACGCAAAGCGAATTTGCCAGGACTCTTGCCCGAGTACTGCATCGTCCTTGCCTGCTGCCTACGCCCGCTGGAGTGATCCGCTTCGTCTTAGGCGAACAGGCAATGCTCCTGCTGGAGGGCCAACGTGTCTGCCCGGCTCATCTGGAAAGAGATGGTTATCGCTTTCACTTTCCCCAATTGGAAGCGGCGTTGCGTGATCTATGCTGAATGACATTTTGAAATGAACACCACATCCATCTACGCGCAAGCTCTTGGTTCACGCTTCACAGCGCTCGCGCCCGTGTTGAGGCGGCTTCACGGCACAGAGCCCCGACGGCTCGGCGGAACGCTGCAGATCGGGACCGCGAAGCATCCGCTTGCAAACTTTTTACTGTGGCTTTGCCGTCTCCCACGCGTCCAGACTGCGTCCCCTACCCAATTGTGGGTGGTTCCCTGCAAGGATGGCGAACGCTGGCTGCGCTACTTCGGGCACTGGCAGTTCTTTACCTTTCAGTGGAACCAGCTTTCCAATGCGGCAAGGAGCGAAGGGGCGTCAGCTACATCGAGAGCGGAGCTACTCGAACGATTCGGTCCGATCACGCTCCACTTGCGCCTGTGCGTCAAAGGACAGAGCCTCACGGTACGGTCGAGCGCCACGCGCCTTTTGGGCATGAAGCTTCCTCGGTGGCTGGGCATCCGCGTGGTGGCACATGAAAGGCCGATCGACGAAAGCACATTGTATTGCGACATTCGACTGTTTCTACCGTGTCTGGGGAGGCTGTACAAAGGTGCGTTGTCATTTCAGAATTCTTTTGAACCAATCTCGGTTTCCAAGGAGTAGAACATGAAAGGTACTTTCATCTTGCGTGCAGCCGGCGTTTATAACGTGGCCTACTGCTTACTGCTGGCGTTCTATCCTCTACAGATGTTTCACTGGTGGGGAATGCCGGAGACTCCGATTGTCATCATTCAGTGCATTGGAATGATGGTGGGCGTATTCGGATTGGGATATTGGATTGCAGGAAGTGATCCAGTCCGGTATTGGCCGCTTGTGGCAGTCGGCATCGTAGGCAAGACGCTTGGTCCGATTGGCTTCGCTATAGGCTTGCTGCATGGTGTATTTGCCTGGAGGGGCGCACCGATGATCGTGATGAATGATCTGATCTGGCTGTTGCCATTCTGGACAATCATGGTGCGCGCGTGGCGTACGGAACCGCAAGCGTTGCGCAGGACGTTGCTGTAACCGGGATTACGGGCCGACAGCAAGCTCTGCGCTCACGCTATCAAGCTTTGTTCAATGCGTAACAATTTCACTTTTTACGAGATTCTTGCAACTTTCGGGATTTCTCTTCTACTCCATCGGCAAGCTTCTTTTTGTGCTGCTTCAGCTTCTCTGCAACTGCATGATCGCTTAAGCCGATCATTTGGGCAGCAAGGATTCCAGCATTGGTAGCGCCGGCTTTGCCGATGGCGACGGTGGCGACCGGAATACCCGCAGGCATCTGCACGATGGCGAGCAGGGAATCCATGCCATTCAAAGGCGTAGAAGGAATCGGCACGCCGATCACTGGGAGCGTGGTTTCGGCAGCGATGACACCGGCGAGATGGGCTGCGCCCCCGGCCCCCGCAATGATCACCTTGACGCCGCGGCCAGCGGCTTTACGCGTGAACTCGCTGGTACGAGCCGGAGAGCGATGGGCTGAGGTAACGTCGATTTCATAAGAAATGCCAAATCCTTCAAGGGCTTTGGCAGCTTCGTTCATGATTTCCAGATCTGAATCTGACCCCATCACAATGGAGACCAATGGACTGTCCATAGTTTCCTTTCAAGACAAAATGTCTTTGAGTATGAATTTACATGAACCACAACGAATGGAAAACTTCTCAGGAGCGAGCGGATTTTGAGGCGCGCCCTCCAATATCTTTTCTATAATGCATCCCTTCGAACTGGATCATCCCAACAGCTTCATAAGCCTTGGCAATGGCGTCTGCCAGTTGAGGAGCGCGGGCAGTTACACCCAGCACGCGGCCTCCGCTGGTATAAAAACCGTCATCACGCTTGCTGGTCCCGGCGTGAAACACCTCGACATTCTTCAATTGTGCTGCTTGATCCAAGCCGGAAATTTTTTTGCCGGCAACAAAGCTACCCGGATATCCCCCGGAAGCCAGCACGACGCAGCATGAGACATCGGCAGACCAATTGAAGACTCCCTCGCTGACCCGGCCCTCGATGGAAGCCTCCAGGGCCTCCACCAGGTCACTGTCGAGACGCATAAGCACAGCCTGGGTTTCGGGATCGCCGAAGCGGCAATTAAACTCCAGCACCATGGGGCCGCGCGCGGTCATCATGAGGCCGCAGTAAAGCACGCCTCGGTACTCAGCGCCTTCCAGCTTCATTCCAGCCACTACCGGCCGGGCAATATGGTTCAATAACCAATCCACCATGCCGCTGTCGATCAGTTTGTCAGTCGAGTAGGCCCCCATGCCTCCGGTATTCGCGCCCGCGTCGCCGTCGCCCACACGTTTGTGGTCCTGGGAGGCGGCCAGAGGCGCCACTCGTTCGCCGTCGCTCAATGCCAGGAAAGAAAGCTCTTCGCCTTCCAAAAACTCTTCCAATACCACTCGTTCGGAGGGTGTACCCAACAACTTTCCGCTAAACAACTCCGCGCCCGCAGTGGCAGCCTCTTCTTTTGTGGCGGCCACGATCACACCCTTGCCCGCAGCAAGGCCATCTGCCTTGACCACAATGGGCGTGGAAAACAGTCCCAAAGATTTGCGCAACTCTTCCTCCGACGAGCAGACCGCATAATGCGCGGTCGGAATCTGGTGGCGCTGCATGAACTCCTTGGCAAAACTCTTGCTCGACTCCAACTGGGCTGCAGCCTGCGTGGGACCGAATACCGGCAGCCCGCGAAGTTTGAATTCATCGACCAGACCGAGAGAAAGCGGGAGTTCCGGGCCTACAACCGTAATGTCGGGCTGGATTTGATGGGCCACGTTGAGCAACCCTTCAACATTTTTTGGATCGCCCGCCATGCAGGTAGCTGCTTCGCCGATGCCTCCGTTTCCGGGAATACAAAATATTTCCGAAACACGAGGAGATTGCCGCAGCTTCCAAACCAGCGCGTGCTCCCTGCCGCCGCTACCGATCACCAGTATCTTCATTGGTTGAACTTTGAGGATAAATCAAACTCGGAGTCTATGCGAGGAGCGTATCGTAGGAAACATGCCACAGAGTTTTTTAGAACGGTTGCTGAATTACAAACCAAGTGCAGCCTTCTACATCATCGGTATCTTGGCCATCTTTTTTGCCATGGTCGTCATTACGAGGTACCGCGCGACCGGTCGCGTCAACCTTGGAGCCATGATCAATCGCGGAACAGAGACCACGCCTTTTTGGAAGCGTAATCCAAACCTGGAACTGGTTGACTCGTACCCACACACCAGCCTGGTTATGGTGCGTGACCGCGCGACTGGACGGACCGCTATGCTTGATCTGGCTGTAGGATTGACTGCACAACTGCGCACCGTTTCCTGTGATGATTCTGGCGGGTTTCGTTCAGAACTGATCAACGCGGGCGCCGAAGAAATTGTGTGTTTCACGATCGACAAACCTGATACAGGAGCAGGCACTCTGTTCACATCGGGCGTAAGCTTTCGGGCAAAAGATAAGGACAGCCAGGTGGAGCACTTCTACCGCAGCCTGCTTACTAGCCAAGGAAAACGGGTCACGGTAGTGCAGAGTTCCAGCCAGGCGATAATCATGGAAGCCGAGAACGAGAACCGCGACACAGTTGCCCGAATCTCGATTCGTGGTGAATTCGATACTGCACGCGGTTTTCTTGCCTGGACCAAGGATTTCCGCTAAGACTGTATGGAACCGTGTGCCGGCACTGCTCTCTTTAGACAAAGGCTTAGGGGATGTTATGTTCCTCAAAGAAAACAGTATGTAACATATTTAAAATCAATAATTTGCAAGAGAAGTAATGACCAAGGTAACTTTCTTGAGAAAAAGTTAATAAAATGAGCTAAATTCGGTGTACATTTTGACGAAGATATTGATTAGGTTTTGCTAATTGTCTCCCGGTAAAGGCTTCGTGTCTGGGGCAAAAGTAAGGATGTGATGTCCCCGAAACTGGAACAGGTCGTCATCTTCACGGTAATGAGCATCCTGGTGACGCTCTTTGCCTGGATCTACCTGCGCGACCGGCAGCAACGGATGAGGCTGTGGATGATTGGATGGGTTGCCATCTTCATTCACTTTACGGCTGCCCTGCTCTATGCATTTTCACTTCTTTCCGATAATTGGTTTTTCTTTTTCAACCGTTCAACTCTGGAAGTAGCAGCGGTCAGCTTTCTGCTTTCGGTCTCTGAAGTTTTTGTAACACCACGAAAGCGGGCTTTTTTCATCGCGTTGGTAGGAATTCCTTCCGTCATTTATTTGGCAGCTCTTATATGGACGCCCCAAAACCGATGGATTTTCCCAGCGCTATTGCTTACCAGTGTGCTCAGCGCTTTCATCGGCGCATGGACGCATTATCGATGGAAAAGCACCTATCTATATGTAATCAGCTTCTTGCTGGGTCCCTATGGCATCTGGGTGGCATGGCGACTGTTTCATCAGCATCCGAATGATGGACTGACAGCGTACTTGTTCTCTCTCTTTGCCGTAACCGGAATACTTTATTGGCGCCATTATAGGAGGCTGACACCCGGGGTGTTGACCACGTCGGTGTCATTTGTTGCCTGGGGGTTGGTGTTTCCTATTTCTGACGTCCTGGACGCGTTCCATATTGTTCCCAATATGAGCGGCGTCATTTGGGATCTGCCAAAGTACTTCGTGGCCTTTGGCATGATTCTCACTCTGTTTGAAAGCGAGACAGAGATTGCCAACAACGCTGCCCAGCAATATCAGGCTCTTTTCGAAGGGAACCTGGCCAGCGTCTATCTTTCCACCATTGAAGGGGAGTTACTCGACTGCAACAGCGCTTTTATCCGAATGTATGGCTTTGAGTCCAAAGAGGAATTGAAGGCCAACCCGACGAACATGCTGTACGTAGAGCCGGGAGATCGCGAGGTATTTTTAAGCCGTCTGTTCAGTCAAGGTCATGTGATCAACTATGAGTCACGGCAGCGCAAAAAGGATGGAACTATTTTTTGGACGCTGGAACGGGCCACGATCGCGACTGACTCGCGGGGACGCAAGGTAATTGAAGGCACCTCCATTGACATTACCGAGCGCAAACAGGCAGAGATGGCCTTGCGCCAATCGGAGGAGCGGTTCTCCACCATCTTCCGTCACAGCCCTGTAGGCTGTGGCATTGTTACCCTGGATGGGGTTTTCCTCAATGTAAACGAGAACCTGTTGCGAATGCTGAAACTGCCGGCCGATCAAGTGATCGGCAAGAGCGGAGTTGATCTGGGTTTTTGGAAGAGCCAGGAAGACAGAAATAACTTCTACCGAAGGCTCCGGGCCGAAGGTTCGGTGCAAAACCTTGAGATCGAATTTAAAGATTCAGAGGGCAACCGGCACGTAGGTCTTTACTTTGCAACGCTCGTCCGAATTGGGGATAAAGAATGCATCTTCGGCATGCAATTGGATTGCACCGAACAACGTGAACTGGAGGCCAAATTCCTGCAGGCCCAAAAGATGGAAGCCCTCGGACGTTTGGCCGGGGGAGTGGCTCACGACTTCAATAACCTGCTGGGGGTGATTGGAGGGTACGCCGAGCTTCTAGAAGCTACGCTGGGTCGCGATGAAAACTACAAGCGCTATTGCACTAAGATCATCGAGACCACGCAGCGGGCCAGCGGCCTCACCCGGCAGTTGCTTACTTTCAGCCGCAAGGAAATTACCCGTCCGGCTCCGCTAAAACCTGACCTTGCGATTCGCGAATTGGCCAGCATGTTATCGCGCATGATCGGCGAAGACATTGAGATGCACCTTGATTTGCGCGCCAATGGCCGAGTGGTCATCGATAAGACCCACTTCGAACAGATCATCTTGAATATCGCGGTGAATTCCCGGGACGCCATGCCCGGAGGCGGCGAGTTGTTCATCAAGACAGAAAACGTAATTTGCCCGGCCCAGGATGCTTCCGGAAAAAGTATCGAGATGGGTTATGTGCAAATCAAGATTCGTGATACCGGTGTGGGAATGGATGAAGAGACCCGGACCCACGCTTTCGAGCCTTTCTTCACCACAAAGTCCATAGGACGTGGCACCGGATTGGGATTGGCAACGGTATATGGCATCGTCCAGCAGTGTGGGGGCGAGATCAGCATTGGATCGGAAGTGGGATATGGGACCGAGATTACAATTCTTCTCCCGGCAGCGCTCAACGTCGATGCAGCGGAGGACCAACCCCATTCCCTCAAGCTCGCTCCGGGCAGCGGTAACATTCTATTGGTAGAAGACGAAGCCCAGCTTTTAGACGCAAACGCCGAGTTCTTGCGCTCCATTGGTTATTCCGTGATTTGCGCCAGTAGCGGAATTGAGGCCTTGGAACTTGCCGCCCGCGCGCCCCGGCTCGACCTGGTGATCAGCGACGTCGTCATGCCCAGGATGAATGGTCGCGAATTCGCCGACCGTCTGCTCGAAATGCGCCCTAACACCAAGGTCCTCTTTGTCTCCGGCTATGCCGACGATGTAGTGCTGCTGGCAGGCATCTCGACCCTCGGTACTCCCTATCTCCAAAAACCTTTTTCCCTGAAACAACTCGGCTACAAGGTTCAGGAGCTATTAGCTGTAGAGGTAGATAACGGGTCCAATAGAAATCGCTAGCTTGCACTCTAAGTCAATGCTGGTGATCGCTGCTCTCCCACAGCGAAAGAAGCAATAAAGTTTTGCCCATAAACCAATTGTCCCCAGGTCTACCGACGCCCAGTCGGTATTTGAAAGACGAAGGAAGTACATTTCATGTCGGCACAGTCGGAGCAGGTCGTCGTCTTTTTGATTGCGACGATCCTGATCATTTTATTTGTCTGGATCTATCGGCGCGACCGGCAGCCAAGGACAGGGCTGTGGATGTTGGGGTGGAGCGCCATGTATGTGCACTTCACGGCGGTGCTCCTCTTTCATCTCTTTCACCTGTCTCTCCAATGGGCCATCTTTCTCAAGACTTCAGCTTTGGCGATTGCCGGCATCAGTTTTCTGCTGTCGGTTTCTGTGATCTATACCGACAAAAGCAGGCGCGTTGTATTCGTGATTCTGACTGGCGCCATGTCGATGATCTACACCATGGGATTGGTGTGGAACACCAGGCAAATCTGGATTTATCCAGTTCTGGTGTTTACTGCGGCCAGCATCAGCCTGTTGCATGTGCTCCGCTATTACGGCTCTCATGGACGCTATCTGTATGTCTTCGGTCTGGTAGTCGTTCCCCAGGGCATCTGGTCCGTTCAACAATCGTTGCTCCATAATCCTGCTCCTGGACTGTTTTCTTTTCTAAGCACATTCTTCGCCGTCTCGGGCCTGCTTTATTGGCGCTACTATCGGCGATTCACCCCCGGAGTCGTCACAACTTCCATTTCATTTGTCGCCTGGGGCGGGACATTCGTGGTGCGCGAGTTCCTGCATTCCCCAATCCTTGGTGAGCCGGGTGTGATTTGGGATTTGCCGCAATATTTCGTCGCCATTGGCATGATCCTTACATTGTTTGAGAACCAGGCCGAATTGGCCTCCAACATCGCCCACCAGTACCGGTCGTTGTTCGAAGAAGATCTGGCCGCCGTATATGTTTCGACCTTCGATGGACATTTTCTTGATTGCAACAGCGCCTTTGTTGAGATGTATGGCTTCAGCTCAAAGAGCCAGGCGCTCTCCACATCGGCGATTGCATGTTATGTCGATCCCACACAGCGCGAAAAGTTCACAACACAGTTGAAGACCAAAGGACAGGTGCTCAACTACGAGTCCGAGCAACGCCGGCAGGATGGCAAACCTTTCTGGATCCTGGAAAGCGCCACTATCGTGCGCAGCGTAGACGGCGAAGAAATGATTGAGGGATCAGTAATCGATATCACCGAAAGAAGGAACATGGAAATAGCGTTACAACAGTCGGAGGAGAGATTTGTCGCTGCTTTTCGCTACAGCCCGCTGGCGTGCTCCATCATCTCCCTCGACGGTAAGTTCCTGAACGCAAACGAGAACATGTTTCGCCTTCTGAAGCGTTCGGCAGACGAGGTAATCGGAAGAACCGAAGTTGACCTGGGATTCTGGAAATCACAGGACGATAGCTCAGCTTTTTTGCAAAAACTACGCTCGGAGGGTTCGACTCAAAATCTGGAGCTTGAATTCCATGATGCTGCGGGCGAGCACCATGTGGGACTCTATTTTGGCACTTTAGTCCGGACAGGAGAGAAAGAATGCATCTTTAGCATGTTCCTCGACAATACCGGCCAACGTGAACTGGAAGCCAGATTTCTACAGGCGCAAAAGATGGATTCCCTGCGAAAGCTC
>DASZFK010000205.1:0-4971 GCA_035939855.1 Candidatus Angelobacter sp. | reverse complement strand
AGGCTCACTCTTGTAAAGGATGTCGCCGGTAATGGTCACGTTATTGGCGGCGGTAACGGTAAGCGCCGTGCCGTCATTGATAGCGGCTTGGCCCTGGCCAGGGCCTTTGAGTCCTGTAATGTTGCCGTTTACATAAAGCATGGCTCCGTCGCCGGTGATCGCATTTGTGGCTGGGTCCTGCATGGCCGGAACACCATTGATGGTCAAACTGTTGGAACCGCTGGATATGACCGTGGTTCCCGAGCCCGGGCTTGATCCTGGCGTGATTGTGATCGTGGTGACCACGCCGCCCTGGGTAATTGTGTAGGTCTGGCCGTTTGTGCCGCTCGGTGTGAGCTTCAGCTGGGCATCTCCCTCAACATAGATGCCGCCGCCGGTGAAGGTTGGATTATTCCCTTGCGAATCCACGGAATAGGGCAGGTACACGCCTGAGCTTACCCCCGAATTGGGATAGGGAGTTTTGTTAATGTTGCGAACATTGTTGTTGAGATCCTGTTTGGTTACCGGTGAACTGCTGCTGCCCATGCGGTCGAGCACCGCGCGCTTTTGGTTGTAATCGTTGACTGGTAATGGAATAGGCGTTTGCCCGCGATTGAAGCCACCTTGAAACGTCGGCGCAATCGTGGTGCCCCCAACTTTATCGGAGGTAGCATTTTTCTGGTCACACTGGCCGCTAAATTGGAAACCGGCGTTGGCGTTGACGCTGCCGACCGGATCGGTAAAGATATAGCTCCCGGAAGTTCCAAAGTTCCAGGCGCCGTTGGTAAAGACCGGTCCGGTAATTGTGCCTGGCACCAGCGTGCTGCCATCGCAGATCGTATATTTGTCAATAAACATGCCCCAGCCGGCAAAACTGGTTGTAGTGCTTGCGGATACAAGGTTTGCATTGACGATGATGCTTCCGCGGTCGGATACGGTCGCTGTCTGATTGCCTTGTGCCTGCCCCACCGACGTGAGCGCATAGTTGTAAATATACTGATAACCAGTCACTGCTCCCGAAGGCGCCAGGCAAGTGCCTGTTCCGCCTAGAACGGTGCATTGTGCAAGCGTGATGCTGGCAGACGTAATTTTATATTTTGCCGGCCACGAAGATGCCGCCGCGCCGTTCCCTGTAATCGGCTGGTAGGAAGAGCCATAAGTATTATTGACATACGTCTGGACCGTTCCGTCTGTGCCGTTCGGTATCGGCTGCGTGGTATTGTTGAACGTCGCGGGAATGGCGGCGGAGATTTGGTTCATCATATCTTGCCGTGCAATAGCCAAGCCCGAATCGGCGGCGTAGAACGCGCCCCGAAAGTTCCGGTAGTATCCGTTGATCATCATGTCGGAGCTGGCCGACATCACCATCGCCAGGCTCAACGCCGTCAACAGCAGTAGCAGAAGCAAGGTGGTGAGCAATGCTATGCCGCTCTCGTGCTTGCGATATCGCCGCAGCCGTGCTATCTCAGGTTTCATCTTGTTCTCCTCAAATATCATTCATGCTCAGGTTGCGCGGGCTGACGATCACGGAAATGCCCTGGACTCTGTAGCTGCCTTGATCAAAGGTGTTTACAAATTTGCTGTTCACATCCTGAATGGAGTTTCCCCGCCCGATGATGGAAACGCGCACAGATCGAATCAGGCTCCAATCGTGGTTGTAGCTGGAAGCATCGAAGCTGTAAGCGTTGTCGGTGTTGCCGTTCCAGATCGAGGCGCCCACTTTGAAGCCAATGATTTGTTCTGCTATTACGTTGGCTACGCCGCCCTGGGTCCGCATCAGCTTGGGGTTGGCTTGATTCGTGGCATCTACGCTGTAGGTGATGGCCGAGAGCCGGAGCACCCAATCGCTCGTGCAGAACTGGGTGCCGAGCTTGTTGCTGTCTGCCGTGTTCGCAATGCCTAATGGATCGTTGCTGGTGCCATCGGCGCCGGTAGGGTTATGGGCCAGCTTTACTTTGCCTCCGGTAACCTGGCCATCGCTGGTCAAGACAACGCTGGCCATCTGTGAACCATCGCTTTTTATCACCAGGATTTGGTCGCCATTATGGAAGTATCCTGCCAACGTGTTAAGCGGAGTTGCACCGCTGGGAGTTATGAAGAGACTGGAACTGGTTGTGCTGACGCAATTCGCGCCGCTATCCTGAGGATGCGCCGGCGGTGTGCTGCTATCTGTGCTGATGATGTTCAAAGTATCAAAACACGTTGGACCGTAGGTGCGCGTCGCGGCGTTATAACAATTGGTATTGGTTGGATTATTCAGGACCGTGAGTCCGATAGGCCAAGCGGGTATGTTAACGCCCTGGTAATAGCCCGTGCCGGCATTGACGACGTCAAGCTGCATTTGGGTCGCGGCATTGCGCAGCGCGATATTCAAGCCCACCTGGTTGCGCTCCGAGCCGACCAGGCTCGCATGGGTGTTCATCAGGCTCACCGCAGCTCCACCGATCACGATAAAAATTGCCAGGGCAACCAGCAGCTCAAGCAGTGAAAACCCTGAAGCTCGTTTGCCCATGTTTCTGCTCTCTGTCTTTTTCATGGCCGCACCATGCTGAGTTGGAATGTCGAGCCTTGGCCCTGGACCGCATTTGGCAATGAGACCACGACCGTGATACGGCGTACTCCCACCACGGGAACATCCCGCTCAATGACCCAGCGCCGCTTGAAAGTCACCATGTCGGCGCTGTTCGTGGGAGCGTTGCTTGTGGCCACCGTGATCTCGCCGTTTGGCCCCTGAGTGGTCGTGGTGTAGTTCGTTCCTCCGCTGCCATTGGGAGCTGTGGTCGTCTCAATAATGGAGCCACCGCCAGAGGAGAGTTGTACCGTGTCGAAGTAATCCACTTGCTCGGTTACGCCCCCTGAGGTTACCGACTGAGATTGGTCGGCAGTCAGGCTTCCGGCTGTTCCGCCTGGGGCGGCAACTGTAGGATCATCCGCTGGGACGCGGGTAAGATCCTCAAGCTTCTCGGAAGCAAGCAATGACTCATCACTCATATATCGCGACCGTACCGACATACTTGACATTTGGCTCATAAGAGCTGCGATGCCAAGCATCCCTACGGCCATGATGAACATGGCGATCAGAGTTTCGATTAAAGTAAATCCGCCTGCGTGGCTTGTTTTACGGGTTGGTTTCTCCATAAACACACGTATCCTGTATGCCTGAATCGGCAAATCCTTGCAGGAGGATTCAGGAGAGAGCGCAGAACGACAGACGTGAGATTCCACCCCAAAGATGGAACTTCACCGCATTCCTGTTCCTTCCAAACCTCCGTTTGGACAAGCTGTTACTTGCTTTTCTGGGCGTACTTTTCTGGGCGTACAGTTTGGCTAAAGGGGGAACGGTTGGTATGCGCAACGGGGAGTATTGAATTGCGACTGGCTTCCCAAGAGTTATAGCCAATTTATGAGCTAACACTAACATTCAATCATTGAGAACGCATCAGTACGAAGGTCACGTACCAAAGTGTTTGATGATTCGGTGAGCCAAACGGAGCCAAATGCCCGGATCAAAATGCTCTTGCCATTGGTGAAGCTGTCGCAAAGATAAGAAGCACGAAGCCTATCCTGGCTTTCAAATGGACTGAGCTCCTGGCGTGGTCGAGCGTGGTCGAGCCGCTGCTCTGTGATCATTTGCTAAACGGTTTAGAATAAGTACCACTCTCGGTACAACAAAGAAACTGCAGTTGGTTTTGAAATTTTGGCAATTCTGGCAATTCTGGCAATCCCGCCGAGTTCACAAAATTGTTCAACCCGGGTGCCGATGGCGGGATTGACTTGTAGAATCCTTAAGGGCCGGCATGGTGTCTAATCTTTAAGATAGAGCCTTTTTCATCTTTACACGCATGAAGCAACTCATTTTCCGATCGTCGATGTGCCTGTTGGTAATAGCTTCCCTCTCGATTGCAAGCCCGCTGCAAAAGAATGGGATGAGCGGCAAGCCCCAGGCTGAACCTGATGCTGCCCAGAAAGATCAAATAATTCTTCCGCCGTCGTTCACCGGATGGCAAAAAGCTGAGCGTACAGCAAAAATCAGCACCGATCCTGCCGCAGCTTCGTCGAGCGATGCTGCCGTGCTCAAGGAATATGGATTTTCCGACGTGGAGTCAGCGACTTACAGCCGCGATGACCGAAAAATGCAAGTCAAAGCAGTTCGTTTTCATGATGCCAGCGGAGCCTATGGAGCGTTTACGTTTTATGTTGATCCTCAGATGCTGACCGCCAAGATTCCTGACCAGGGTGTAGCCAACAGCTCCCGCATCCTGTTCTATCGCGGCAATATCCTGGTGGAAGCGGCCCTGGATCGGGTCACCGCGATGTCTGCCTCCGATCTGCGGGCTCTTTCCGACGCGCTGCCACAGATTCACGGCCCCCTCGCGACCCCTCCAAGCCTGCCCAGGAACATTCCTCCGCAGTCGTATGTGCCGCATACTTCTCGTTATGTAATGGGTCCTGTGGCGCTGGAACGCCTGGGGCTGCCCATTCCAGCGGCTCTTGTCGATTTCAACAAAGGAGCGGAGGTGGAGTTTGCCAAATATCGCAGCTCCATCGGCGAGGGCCAGTTGACGCTCATCAGCTATCCCACGCCTCAGATCGCTCTAGAGCGCATGAAGGCTATACAATCGGCGTCCCTTCCTGGTGGTCCTTTTTATTTCAAGCGGAGCGCGCCCTTTGTCGTGGTGGTGAACGGCGATATTCCCGCGAATGAAGCCCAATCGCTTCTCGCCTCTGTGAATTACGACGCAGAGGTGACTCTGAATGAGCCCACCAAACCAAGTGCAAAAGATAATCCTGGCAGTTTCATTGTCGCGATAGTCGTGCTGATCATGATGTTGATGACGGTGGCCTTGATTCTTGGCTTCGCTTTCGGCGGCGTACGAGTGTGGGTCAAAAAACACTATCCCAACAGCATCTTCGATCGTCCGGAAGATATTGAAATCATCCAGTTGAATCTTAAGTAGGAAAAAACAAGCCAGCCCAGGCCAGTTTTGCTTG
>DASZFK010000204.1:0-11714 GCA_035939855.1 Candidatus Angelobacter sp. | reverse complement strand
GCCTCATCGGAGTGGCACTTTTGGTGGCCGAGCCGCAAGAGCTGACAGTAGTAAATATCGTCGGCCCTATTGAACTGGATAAGCTCGGAGAGTTGGCAGGCAAGTTTGGCGGCATGATGGGCAAGTTTGACATCGGTCCAGACGGTCTGAAGCTGCGTGGGAAACCGGGAACCAAAGGTTCGACCGCGAAACCAACGTCAGGCAAGGCAAGCGCGCCAGCCAAAGCAACGACCCCAGCCCCCACGCCAAGCAAGCCTAACAATCAGGAAGATTAATCCGATCCACGCTTCGCAAAAGACGCGAGGCGTGGGTTATTCCGCCAAATCAAGGTGCAACTAACCTCACTCCCGAGGCAAGCGCTGCATTTTTCAGATCGGCGTCAAGCGATGCCAATGGCAGATTTTCTCTGAGAGCCAGCTCAAGGTAAGCTGCATCGTATGAAGTCAATTGATGAGCCTGCGCAAGCTTTCGAACATCGTAGACCGCCCGTTTCATTAAAATTGGGTCGATTTGAATAGGAAGCTTGAAGAGTATTTCAAGAAATTCCTGAATGCGTTTTTCGGTGACGCGCGCCTTCTTTTGAGCGTTGAGCAGGACGTTGGCTACTTCCATCGGCCAGATGGATGCAACATGAATCATTGTTCCAGCAGCACACCAATTGAGCAATCCTTCCGTGTAAGGCGTTGACTCATCATCGAAGCACCACGCCATCGTGATGGAAGTATCGACTACAACCGGTTCCATCTAAAATCGATGCCCTTCGTGCGCCAGGTCTTTGATCTTTAAGCCCCCGAGAGAAACTCCCTTCCTTAATTCGCGTAGGCGAGCCACCGCTTCGGCCGCAACGTGATGTTGTCCATGTAGAGAAGGGTTCCCAGATATCTTCTCTCGAAAGGCCCGCACACCCTCCGCGATCAATTCATCAATACTTTGAAAATGACCATTGCGAATTTCTTCCTGAACCAATCGCTCGGTCTCAGGCTTGAGTTCGATCATCATAAAGCCAACACTCCCATCGAGAAATCCCTCAATATATCGATCTTACACTGCCCATATTTCTAATTTGCAGCTAAATATGGCTGTAATCAACCTACCTCCGAATGCTCTTCCCCGCTTGCGTCCTGTTGCGGCCTCAACAGTGGGAACAAGATCACGTCGCGGATGGATCGTGAATCGGTCAGCAGCATGGTGAGGCGATCGATGCCCACGCCTTCGCCCCCGGTGGGAGGCAGGCCATACGAGAGGGCACGAATATAGTCCTCGTCCATTACATGAGCTTCTTCGTCGCCGCGCTCACGCTCTTGCAATTGCTGCTCGAAGCGCTTGCGTTGCTCTTCGGGATCATTGAGTTCGCTGAAGGCGTTGCCGATCTCCAGTCCCCCGACAAAGATCTCAAAACGTTCTACCCAATCCGGTTCATCCTGCTTGTTCTTCGAGAGCGGAGAGATGGCCACCGGAAAGTCATAGAGGATCGTTGGCTTGATCAGGTGCTCTTCTGCAACTGCTTCAAACATGGCCGCAATCGTCTTGCCTGCCGGATCTTTGGGATCGTAAGGCATGTGGGGTGAGTGATGGGCGTTGAGGCGCTTGACCAGCCGCTCTACGGATTCATGCGAGCTGAACTCGGCCATCTCCGGTTTGGGAGCAGCCGCCTCGGGCCAGTAACGGATGATGGCTTCCCGCATGGAAAGCCTCTGCCAGCCGGAAAAGTCGATCTCATGACCGTTGTAGCTGGCCTTGGTAGTGCCATTTACATCGAGGGCTACCTGCTCCAGCATCTGCTCCGTAAGGGTCATCATGTCGCGATAGTCGGCATAAGCCTGGTAAAACTCAAGCATGGTGAACTCAGGATTGTGCTGGGTAGAAATGCCTTCATTGCGAAAATTGCGGTTAATCTCGTAGACGCGGTCCAGCCCGCCCACGACCAGGCGTTTCAGGTAAAGTTCCGGGGCGATGCGGAGGTACAAATCGATATCGAGCGTGTTATGGTGCGTGATAAACGGACGGGCCACCGCGCCTCCGGGAATCGGCTGCATCATGGGCGTTTCGACTTCAATAAAACCACGCGCATCCAGGAAGCGGCGGATCGATTGCACTACCTTGCTGCGTTTCACAAATACCGCGCGCACCTCCTGGTTCATCACCAGGTCTACGTAACGTTGTCGGTAACGCAACTCCACATCGGTAAGGCCATGCCATTTTTCCGGGAGCGGCAACAGGTCTTTCGCCAGGAAAGTGATCTCTTCCACGTGGATCGTCAGTTCGCCCGTCCGCGTGCGAAACAGGTATCCGCGCACCCCGATGTGGTCGCCCAGATCGAGCAGTTTGTAGAGAGCAAAACCTTTTTCGCCAACAAAGTCGAGCTTCACATAAATCTGAAGCCTTTGGCCTCCTTGCTGCAAGTGCGCGAATCCAGCCTTGCCTTGCAATCGCAAAGAGAGAATGCGCCCGGCGACACGCAAGTTTACCCGCGGATCGGCCAGTTGCTCGGCAGTCTTCTCTCCATACACAGCCAGGATTTCCGGCACCGCGTGATCGGCTTCAAATTTGCGTGGATAAGACTGCTGCCCCAAGGCTTCAATCTGACGCAATTTTTCTTGTCGCAATTGATAAATGTTGTCTTCGAATGCCACTGGTCTCGTCCCTTGCTTCAGTTATTTCTTTTTTGATGGATCGTCTTTTGGATTCACATATACAAGCTTGAACGGACCATTGCCATGAACCTGAACTTCGGTTGCGCCCTTGGCCGTCGCGTAGTGGCTGTGGTGTGTCGGGACCGAGACAAACGATCCTGCCGGAAGAGACTGCAATTTGCTGTCGTCCCATGTGTCGCCCATCGCCACTCGAAATTCACCAGACAGCACCGTCACATTTTCCGGCGTCGGATGCCAATGAGGCATGACTTTGTAGCCATCGGGAAACTTCAGGCGTATGACGAACGGGCCGGGACCCGCAGGATTTCCGGCGAGCACCGCGACCTGCGCTCCGGCGGGCAGGCTCGGGGGTGCAGCCACCCAGTTGATCTTGTCCGGAGTTGCAACCGTAACCGCCGGTTTGGCTGCGGTTTTTGCAGTGCTCTGGGGTTTCGTGGTTTGCGCTTGGTTAGCAATGGCCAGCACCACGACAAACAAGAAAAGTTTGCGCATAATTCCTCCTTAATTTTGGCACACGAACTATTTAACCACAGAGACGTTCAACGTCAGAACTGAGGGCCAACCGGCTCCACATTGAAACCCTTATGACCCTTATAAACCGGCGTAAGATGCAGCCCAAGGACTGGCGTAGTAAAAATGGTAAGAGCCTGAAGCAAGAATTGAATGGCATCTACAAGATTTTTTGGAATCGATAGCTCGGGTGAATTTGAGAATTGAGATATGCCATCTTGGAAGCGGCGCTCATCAATCTTTTATATTCGTCTTCCGGCACTGAAAAATAGCAATACACTTCGCCACTCGGTTTGAATTCAATCTCGAGGATTTGAGATTGAAGATCATAGTTGATGGATGCAATTTCTTTGTCTTTGATGGCCTCAAACAAAGGGTCAATTACAAAAAAAGACGAATGCTTATCTGATTCGAACTGCTGAATTGTCGCAGAATATTGCCGGAGGACTTCCTCGATTTGTTTGGTGGTGCAGTTTCCAAGCCTGATCCAGATCACCTTGGGAGGAGAACCGAACAAGACACTTCTTTGCCCGAAATCGGCATCTTTCGAGGCGATAGTGAAACCGAAGCGCGCCGCATATTCCCATACCACGTTATCTTCTGCAGCCGCTAAACCTACGTCACGGACATGGGCGGAGCCTGGAAATTCCTTTGCCAATGCAAATATCAACTTGTAGGAAAGGTTTTGATCGAAAAGTAACTTCACAGCGAGACGGAGAAAAGCTGACGTTCGCGATTCGCAGCGAAAGCAAGGCACGCCCTGATGTCATCTATGGTGAGATCAGGAAAGTCTTTGACAATCTCCTCCGGAGACATACCGGAGGCCAAATATTCAAGAACTTCGTAAACCGTTATGCGGAGACCACGAATGCAAGCTTTTCCACCTCGCTTGCCAGGTTCCATCGTGATCCTGCCTCCGTAATTCATGTCAACAGAGTACGTCTTTGGATGCTAAGCGTCAAGACTGACTGCCGTTGCGTGACTGCCGTTGCGCATGTGTCAAACCTCGTTAGAAATGTCCCCATGCCGTTGCGCAGTTGTCGTTGCGCAGCGTCGTTGCGCAGAAACTCTTGCATCCCGCATGTCCATAATATCCTTGGTCTCGGAAAATTACCCAATTACCAACTTACCCAATTACCCAATTCTTCATCATCCTCGCACCATCTCGACCGGCTCTGCCTGAGGCTCTTTGGTCTTCATCATCTTGAAGACCAGGGGCCTTGCCATGACCATGACTACAAGCACTGCGCCGAAGGTACAGACAATCGTCGCTCCAGTTGGTGTATCGAAATAAACCGAGAAGTAGCAGCCAAGCGCGGAAACCAACGTGCCCATGGTCCATCCAATGGCCAGCCGCGTTGTGATGCGGTGGGCAAAGAGCATGGCGCCAACCGAAGGCACGACCAGATAGCAGAAGACGAGTAATACGCCTGCGATCGCCACCGAGGAGGTCACAACGAAGCCGAAAGATGCATAGAACAGAAAATCCCAAAGTTTTACATTGATGCCCAGCTTTTCGGAACTGTTGTGATTCAGTGAAATGGCCAGAAATTTTCGGCGAAAGATAAAGTGAAAAAGCCCAATACACCCATACAGAATTGCCGTCTTAATAACATCATGCCTGGATACCGCCAGGATGTTGCCCACCAGCATGTCTTTGAGGTGTTCGGTTTCGCCGGTCGCCTTGCTCATGGCGAGAATGGCCGCCGCTGAAGCAACAGCATAAGTGATGCCGATGAACGCCTCCAGCGGAATGCCTCTGCGCGAGGATCGCAATAACGAAAAAATAGCGGCTCCAATAAAGGTAAATCCCAGGCTCATCCAATAGGCGCCGGTACCGTGTGGATCCATGCCTACCAAAATGGCAATCGTGGCGCCCAAGGCGGCGATCTGCGCCAGAGCCAAATCTACGAAGATCACGCCGCGTTCCACGACGTGAACGCCCAAATAAGCGTGAATCCCTGTCAGAATCAAACTGGCCAGAAACGGCAAAATCAGGAATTGGAGTATTTCCATCGTTATCCTTTTATTATCTATTTGACTTGATCAAATGCCTGCTTAATCACGTTGATGTCGTAATCAAAGAGTTTGAAATAGTCGGTGATTTCCGGCTTGCCTCCTACCGACGGCATCAACACCAATACCTTTCCATTCGTCATGCTGGCGATGCTGTTGGGTGTCTTGAGATCGAAGTAAGGCTCCACCAATATGATCTTCACGTTTTCGCGCTTCATCAGGTTCACGAGTTCGAGAGTGTGCGAAGGTGTGGGCGGAATACCCGGACGAGGCTCAACATAGCCAATTACATCAAGATCGAAATGTTTAGCGAAGTTCGGCCACGAGCGATGATACGTCACGATCTTGCGGCCATGGTAGGGTGCCATTTCCGCGTCCCATCTTTTCTCTGCCTCAGCCAGCCGTTTTTCAAAGTCCTGGTAGCGCTGCTGGAAATAGGCTGAGTCGGCGGGATCCAGTTCGCCCAGCTTGTTGGCAATGCCCCGTGCGACCCGTCGGCCATTGTTGGGATCGAGCCAATAGTGCGGGTTGCCGAGCGGATGAACATCGCCTTCCGCTCGCGTCACCTTACCTTGGGGAATCTCCAGGATTTCAGCGAACTGCGAGGCATCCAGGTAACCTTGCCCCGCCGGTTGGATTCTTCCATTGCCACTCTGGGTGATTAGCGGCGGCAACCAGCCTATTTCCAGGTCAAGCCCCACCAGAATCAGCAGGTCGGCATTGCGCAGCTTGAGCAGAAAGCTGGGCTTCGGTTCGACAAAATGCGGATCCTGGTAGCCTTTGGCCAACGCTTCCACGTCAACTTTGTCGCCGCCGACTTCTTGTGTCAATGACGTTAGATCCGTGAGCGTAGTAACCACCTTCAGCTTCTTGGCTGCTGACGCGGAAGGAACGAACAGAGTTGCGCCTAACAGCGTCAATATCAAAATGAAGGCTCGAAACCTCAACTGCGATGTCATAAATATCTCCGTGTTAGTCGAGCTGGTCCGGAATTTCGAAAATTATCAAATTACAAATTGCCCAATTACCAAATCGTCAAAAGGGGTGCGCTCCATGGGCGCCAAGCGCAAACTGTAACTGTATAAACACTTCATTCGCGTCAAAGTGTTCCGCCAGGCGCGTGAATCTGTATTGGCCACGGACCTGGGCAAATTCGCTGGGCCAATACGTGAGCACCAGGGAACCGCCTTTGTCGTTGAGCCTGGAGTTAATGGCGCGATCGGAATCGTCGACGCGCCCGCCAAAGAACCAGCGACGGGCAAACTGGTAGTCGCCAGAGGCATAGAAACCAAAGGCACGCTGGTTGGCAAAAGCGGTGTTCGCAGGACATGCAATCACCGCGCACTGGGCCTGCGAGGGCTGGTCTTGCTTGCGCCAGATGAATTCGCTGCGCGCCACGAAGGAACGATAAATGGCCCGCGACAACGGTTTCCAGCGGAAGGTCGCGTCTGCGCCGTAGAGGTTGGTGAGAAAGTCCGTGCCAAACCGATTGTGTCCGCGCGAATACGAAGCTCCCAAATCAATGTTGGTGCTGTCGGTCAGATCTTTGTAAGCTCGCAGATGGCCTACCACGCTGAGATTGTTCTTCTTGGACGAAGTAAAAACATCGCCGGAATCTCCTCGGAAGGTCTGCCCGGTGGCCTCCAAAAACCAGTTCTTGGGACCGGGAATGATGTGCTGGACAGAAAACCCGGCATCGTCGATTCCATCTTCTCCGCCAACCAGATTCTGTGTGACCAGCGGACGGTCCACCCATGGAAGCACGTGATTGTGCAAAGTGTTGACTTTGCCGAAGGCTGCCCGCATCTTCCCGGCTTTGGCGACGAATCCTTTGGGCAGCGAGGTAAAGGTGATAAAGCCCTCTTCCAGGGTCACGCCCTGCTCACCAAAAGATATGAAGAAATCGGCGCGCGCATAGGGATCGATAATGGCTTGCAGGCCAATCTCCGACTCATGCATCTCGAACGCTGGCGTAGGATTTACCGGGTTGTGACCTGCACCGCTGATAAAGTCGCCGATGACGCTGATGTCAGGGTTCAGGGCTGTGGCGGCTCCTACACCGGCGCCACCCAGACGCACATTCTCTCCCCCCGATGCCGGATAACCCGCGGCCCCTTGTTGGGTTGATACCTGCGCCTGTGTGCTGGGCGCAGAAGGCGGAGTGATTGGTCCAGCCGTTGTGGTTTCGGCGGGCTTTGGCTGTTGCGCCTTAAGCTGTCGAAGCTCGCCTTCCAGCATAATGATCCGATCTTCCAGGTCGCGTACTTTTTGTTCTAAAGCTGCCCCCGCAGTGTTCGCAGTCTGTTGTTGGCCCAACGCGCTACCCACCAATACTACTGCCACCAAAAAAGTATAAAAACGGTTCACAAAGCACCTCTCAATGCATGAATGCCGAACATGGTCCCGTTGCCAGGACCTTTGTGTTTCATGACAAATCTATAAAACTCAGGATTGAGATTGGATGAACCTAGTTGGAAGGGGGTGGGCGAATGAAAAGCTCCATCCGGATAGCCAGGCTCTTTTCACGAACGTCGGAGGGAAGCGCCACCATTGCCAAGGTGAGCAAAAGCGGCAGCCCATCAATGGCAATGGCCGGGGCCTGTGTAGGAGCGGAGACGCAAATCAGGCATAAAGTGTCCGATCTCGTGTGGGGATCGGAATGCGCGTGAGTGGTTTCCACGCCGGCGAAGAACAGAACCAGGAGCAGACAAAATCCACCGATCCAGCATCGCAACAACCGTCCCTCGAATTGACGAGCGTCCACCAGAACTCACCCTCCCAGGCAGGACATGTCTTGCATGAAACAGGGCACTAGTGAGATGGTAACACGGTGTGAAATAGAGAATAAAATGCAGATGATTCTTTCACTTCTTCCTTATGAAGCGACCACCATCCGATGTAAAGTCCGTAAAGGAGCGCAATAACCATCAGAATCGCCAGCAGCACCAATGTCCGCAATTCACGCCCATTGAAGGTCGTCCGGGAAGAATGTTTCCTGATTGTCCGCATAGCACTTGTTCCTGCCGCCGGTTACGAACGTGACACAGCAGCGTGCAAAGCCACTTGCGAGCCTCCATGTTCCCCCGGCCTTCGGGATGGCAGCAGGCGCGTGGAGTTCAGAATGAATGCCAACTCTGAGGCAACGTGAATAAATGCGGCCAGCAGCGGGGTGAGAAATCCGAAGGCCGCAAGGAGCATTCCAACTGCGTCAACAATCAGAGTTCCATAGAAATTCTGGAAGATGATTGCGCGGCAGCGACGGGCGGTGCGCAGCGTTTCGGCCAGCTTTAAGAGGTTGTTTCCGATCAGCACCACGTCGGCGCTTTCTCGCGCGACATCGGTGCCCGAACCCATGGCGATGCCGACATCGGCTTGGGCCAAGGCCGGAGCATCGTTAATGCCGTCTCCCACCATGGCCACCTTCCGTTTAAACTCCTGGAGAGCAACAATGTGCTTGAGCTTTTCCTCGGGCAAGAGTTGGGCAACGCTGTCGTCGAGGTCAAGTTCGCGACCAATGCGTTTTGCGGCCGCTACCGAATCGCCCGTGAGCAGCACGGTTTGGATACTCATCGACTTCAATTGACGCACTGCTTGCACTGCCTCGGTCCGCAGTTGGTCATCGATAACAATCGATCCGATGAACTGCCGCTTGTGGGCTACTAACACTTCGGTCATTCCGTGTTGCAATACGGGCCTTGGCAGAGCTATTCCGTTTTCGGCGAGGTAGTCCGGATTCCCCACACATATCGTGGAGCCTTCGGCCACGGCGATAATGCCTCTTCCAGGCTCATATTGAAATTTTTCGGGGCCTGGAATAACGCCCATTTTTTCTTGCACGTGCTCCACGATGGCCTTTGCCAGCGGATGTTCCGAGTTTCGTTCGGCGATGGCCGCAATACGCAGAAGCTCATCCTCCGTAATCCCACTCGCTGGCTTCACCTCAACGACTTGTGGAGTGCCGAAGGTCAACGTGCCGGTCTTGTCTAAAACGACAGTGTCAATTCGCCCCAATTGTTCGATGTAGAGCCCGCCTTTGACAATCACACCCAACTTGGCCGACCGTCCAATTGCGCCCAGCACGGCCAGCGGAGTTCCGGCAGCGATACCGCAGGCGCCGGCCACGATGATCACGGAGATCGTGGAGCGCATGTTGTGGGTGAACAGGAAGGTAAGTACGGCAGCGCCAAGCGCGAAGTACACCAAGTAGCCTGCAAGCTGGTCGGCGATTCTTTGAATCGGAGCGCGGGAGTTCTCGGCCCGTTCGACTGCCTCGATGATCTTGCCGAAGGTCGTGTCCGCGCCGATGTTGGTTACCGTGACTTCCATCACACCGGTTTGATTGATTGTGCCCGCATAGACCACTGCTCCAGGGGCCTTTTCCGCCGGCACAACTTCGCCGGTGATGGCCGATTGATCCACAAAAGACGATCCCTGGAACACCCATCCGTCCACCGGCACCCGAGTACCCGGACGCACTAAGACATGCTCGCCTGCGTGAATCTCGCTCAAAGGCGCTTCGATAAGCTTGCCATTGCGGTAGACTTCTGCAGTTTGAGGAAGCAAGCTTACGAGGTCTTCAATTGCCTTACGGCCACGGCTCAATGTAAGCCCTTCAAGGATTTCGGCGACCAGCACGAACAGAGTGATGATCAGCGCAGTAAAAAATTCCCTGATGGCCAGCGCTGCCAGCAACGCGATCGTCATGGAAAGCTCCATGGTCATGCGCCGCTCAAGAATGCTCTCGACCGCTTCGCGGAAGATGGGATAGCCGCCAATCAGGGTAGCTGCAATACCGATCAGGCTGAACGAGGCAAAAGGTTCATACCAGCGAAACCAGACCGCGGCTGCAGCCAACGCCACGAACAACACTCTTAACAAGTCGGCGATCTCGAAGCCATGCTCGTGGTCCGGCCCGTGCTCATGATGGTCGTCATGGTGATGGTTGGCCGTGGGAATTGCCGGTTCAGGATGCTGGTCAGACTGAACCTCAATTGTTGGTTTCATTGGAACCTCAGAACGTAAGACGATTGTAATATACCTATCAGGGGTATAGTACATTCGCAATGAAATTAGTGTTCACATTGGCTGCATCGGCGGCAGAAAGTTTTGTTTGCCAGGTGCGACATGGTCAATACGGAGCTTCCGAGCATCGTTGCGGCCACCTCAGCGGCATGAGAGTTGAACTGATCTCCGACCGCCAATACGCCAAGCACCAACGCTAATCCGGCCAACCCGCTGGCCAAGACTCGTTTCTTTCGGTGCTTGCGGAAGCCAATCCAGAATGAAGGAACTCCGGCGCATACCACCAATAGGCCAAGGAGACGATGCGTGAGTTCATCCCCAGGAATCGCATGAGCCAGGGTTGGTGCGAAGGCCAGAAGCAAAGGCATGCAGACACAATGAACAAGGCACAGGCTGGAGACACATGCTCCAATGTTGTCGAGTTGCAGGGACGAGAGTTTGGGCATTCGCATACATTGCTCCATCGAATCAGTTTGGTTGCTGGCCCTGTCACGAGCTGAGCTTCCACCAAAGAAAGGCCAAGAGGATGATGAGCACAACTACAATCAGGCGCTCGACTCCCTTCGATAGATCGGGAGTGGACAATGAGAGTCGCAACCAATTCAGCCGTCTCATAGAGGCCCCGGTTTCACTGTTGCCAAGGTTGTGCCGAGTAGAGCGCTTGCTGCGCTCTACTCGGGAAGGCTGTTGGGGGACATGAACCTTGACTAAAAGTTAAATCCGAAGCGCCCTATCACTGTTCTGGGCGCTACGAAATGGGTGCCGCTGAAGGTGGAATGGAAGTTGTACAGGGCGACCTTGTTCATCAGGTTGATGACCTGCACGGAGGCTATGAACCTCTTCTTGCCCTCGGTGTGGAACAAGTTTTCTGTACCAACGCCGATGTCAAACAGGCTGCGCGGCTTTACACGGTCGGGATTGTGGTCGTCGTTCTCGAGTCCGATTTGGGGCAAAGTCAAGAGCGTCGATTTTCCCACGTCGCATGGGGTATTGGGATTGAAGGGGTTGGCCAGCGTGGCCCTCACGCCATTGCACGAGAGTCCCAGATCGACTTGCTCGTTAGGTGTAAGGGTGAGCGCAGTAGCGACATCAGGTACGCCGCTAACCACCAGGCCGCTGTCATAGCGCCAGATCCAATCGATATATTCGGCGGTCTTATGCTGATAGCGGAGGTTCAGCGTGTTTTGGAACGCCTGGTCGTGATCGATGCGGAACACCGCTGGCGGCTGAACCGATACGATGCCCCCGGTTTCCGGCGGGAAGTAACGGGCGCGAGTATGACCAAACGTATAGTACGCTTGGAAGCCGTGAATGTTGATGGTGCTCAAGCGTCCAGTGACTCCATCCAGCTTGGAGTTGTGCCAAGCGATGGGAAAGGTAATCGTGGTATTGAGAAGAATGCTGAAATCGTAAGCATTGTGGGTGTATTTCCAGAAGTAATCGGCATCCAGCAGCAACCATTTGCCGAAGGCCTGCTGAAAGCCTCCATTGAATTGGTTGCGGAAGCCGGGT
>DASZFK010000203.1:0-13890 GCA_035939855.1 Candidatus Angelobacter sp. | reverse complement strand
GTGGACTGACACCATCAAGATCAAAAGTGATAATGGATTCAGCGAACGGACCTTCACCTTCCGCAAGACCCATCATGGCCCGGTTGTCGCCAAGCGTAATGGCAAATGGTTAACCGTGAAGATGGCGCAGTTTGAAGAGGGCGGACAGGTCGACGAGTGGTATGCGATGACCAAATCGCGCAACCTTGAAGAGTTCAAGAAAGCGATGTCGGCAGTCGCTGTGCCGATGTTTAACGCCATCTACGCCGACCATGAAGGAAACATCTTCTACGTCTACAACGGCGCGGTCCCTCGACGCTCGGAAAAGTTTGACTGGTCCAAACCTGTTGATGGCAGCACCTCGGAAACCGAGTGGCACGGTTATCATCCGTTCAACGAACTGCCGCAGATGACCAATCCGAAGACCGGCTTTCTGCAGAACTGCAATTCCACGCCATTCACAACCACTATCTTTGACAATCCCGATCCCAAAGATTTTCCAAAATACATGATTGGCGAACCCGATACGGCCAGGGCGCGTGTCTCCCGGCGCATCCTATTCAACAAAGATAAGTTCACCTTCGATGAATGGGCCAAAGCAGGTTTTGACACTTATGTGATCCAGGCCGAGACTGAGATTCCTGAGTTGCTCAAGGCCGCAGAGAAAACTCCAAGCAAGAAGGCTGCCGATGCCGTAGCCGAATTGCAGAACTGGGACCACATCAGCCGCGCCAACTCGGTCCCTATGACATTGTTCATGCTGTGGCATGAGAAGCAATACGGCACAGCGGTAATTCGGCAGGACAAAGGCCGTCCGGATCCAGTGCAGTCTTTCGAACAGGTAATCGACGAACTCACAGGCACCTTTGGAACCTGGCAGGTTCCGTGGGGCGATGTGAATCGCCTGGAGCGGCGCGCCTCGAGCGGCGAAGAGCCTTTCAGCGACGACTTGAAGAGCCTGCCGGTGGCCGGAGCTCCCGGCGATGTCGGCATCGTTTTCAATTTTTATGCGCGCCCCGAGAAGAAACAAAAACGTCGTTACGGCGTCGCCGGTCACTCCTTTATTAGCGTCGTGGATTTTGGCCCTGAACCGAAGGCGCGCTCCATCCTGGTGTTTGGGGAAAATTCCGATCCATCATCGCCCCATTATTTCGACCAGTCGGAACTCTACGCCCGCCAGGAGTTCAAGCCCGCTTATTTCACGTTGGATGAAATCAAAGCGCACCTGGAAAAGACATATCATCCAGGCGAACACAATTGAAGCAGTCAGGATCAACAATGGGGAGTTACTTTTTAAATTAGAAATTAGAAATGGGAAATTAGAAATCCCCCTCTCGCTTCCCCAAGGCATACATGCTGAGCATCTCTCCTTCCAGCACCGCCGCGAATCCTTCACGAGAGATGTCGCAAAAGATCACCGTTTTTGTAAGAGGAATGGATATGAGACCGGCCCCGCTCTTTACATTGAAAACATCAAGGCGCAACGGCCGCATACTGGTATTGTGAAATCCGGATTGGGCAACAAGCTCCACTGCGAGATAATTTCCAGCGCTAACCACGGAGACAGGCACTTGGTCCGATTTGACTTTGGTGGAAAAGACCTGGTCTCCCGATTTCGACAGTACGACAATGCCATTGCAACTATACGCCGCGATCATCTCCTGATCGAGCGCATCCATGACCGGAGAGCAAGGTAGGTTGTGGGGAAACTTAGCTTTCAAGTTCGTCCATCGTCCGTTGAAATCCAGAATGCCGTATTCTTCCGCCTGGTATGCTTGGCTGGCATGGTTGCCGACCAGGAAGTGATCTCCTGCCGACCAGTGCGTCAAGTAACTTGAAACCTTGAACTGCTTAAGGGCCTTCAGCGTATCCGGATCCAAGATTTCCACCTCGCCTTCCGATTTTCCGGGGCTGGCTACGGTTCCATCGCCCAGCACCACCGGATGGACAAATAGCTGTTGATGGACGAGGGTAACCTCTGCGTGTGAAGGCGGCACATCCATGTGCCAGCTTTCAAAGGGGGCTTTTCTTTCGAGCGGCAGTGGCCTTGCAGCAATGATTTTGGAATCAGGCGTGATGAGGGAAAGAATATCTCCCGTGCGAACGAGCACATTTCCGCTTCGTGCCGCCAATACCTGGGAAAATGCGCCGCTGGTAGGAAAGCGCATGGACTTGACGATGTGTCCGTCGTGCGTGTCGAGAATTTTCAGATCCAAAAAGAAGTTTCCGGCGCCGCCGTGAGCATCACGCTGTGCCAGCGGCAGTGGCGAGAGCCGCTGATTTACCTGGTAGACGGCCAGCCAGTCGGGCGTAATAAATACCAAACCCTGTTGCTTAAGCCATGTCGCAGTCTGTGCCCGCTCGAAGCTCTGAAAGCCATAGCTCTCGTGAAGGTTGACAGTCCATTGCGGCGCCGGCCGAGAATCTTGCGCAAGCATCGGGCAGCAAACAGCCAGCAGCAGGACGAAGCGGGTCATGGAGAGATTCTAAAGCAGTGAGCCGTCAGCACTCAGCCGCTTAACCACGCTGAGGGCGTGGTCCATTGAAAAGCTAACTTCCTGGCGAGTTTCTCAACGGACATGCAATCGGGTGATCGCGCGTGGTCGGGAGATCGGGTGATCGGTTTTGGAACAGTCATTGATTTTAAACACCTTATCGTTGCAGTTAGTGGAGATCATTCAGTCCGCAAACAGCTTCGGCTAAAGGAATGCAGCATCGTGGGCATGGTTAGTGTTTGGAAACCATTTAGCCACGAATACACACGAATGAACACGAATCAGAAACCATTCAGGTTTGGCTTGGTTGACTGCACTATTGGTTTTGCTCACGTTCTCAGCATTCAGCCCGCCGAGAGCTTTGGCTAAAGGAATACAGCAATGGTGGGAATGGTTGAGCGCGTATTCGTGTCTATTCGCGTGTATTCGTGGCTAAATTGAATATCTAACCATGCCCACGATATTGTCGCTCGTTAGCCCAAAAAGCCGAGCGGGCTGAATGCCGAGTGCTGACTGCTGAGTGCTTAATCTGAGTGCTAGACTTTCAGTATGGACTGGTTCGAAAGCGACGACTTTTGGCGGGATTTTTATTCCTTCATGTTTTCTCCCGAACGGTTTGCTGCTGCCAAGGATGAGGTCGGCCGCATCATGGCCTTGACCGGCTGCTCGGCTGGAACCCTTCTCGATCTCTGTTGCGGCCCCGGACGCCATGCTGTGGAATTTGCCCAGCACGGGTTTCAAGTCACAGGCGTTGACCGCTCTCCTTTTCTATTGGACCGCGCGCGCGAACATGCGTCGTTGGCGGGCATTTCGGTTGAATGGGTCAAAGAGGATATGCGGAGCTTCGTCCGCCCTGGGATATTTGATCTGGTCTGCAACCTGTTTACCTCCTTCGGATACTTCAAAGACGAGAATGAAGACCTGCGCGTGTTGCGCAACATCCATCAGAGCCTTAAAGATGGAGGCGTAGCGGTCATCGACACCCTGGGCAAGGAAAGACTGGCGCGAACCTGGCAAAACGCCATCTGTTCGCCACTCTCAGATGGCTCTTTGTTGCTGCAGCGTCCTCAAGTGCTCCATGATTGGTCCCGTATCCTCTCCGAGTGGACCCTCATCAAAGATGGCCACACTCGAAACTTCACCTTCGAACACACAGTGTATTCAGGGAGAGAACTCAAAGATCGCCTGTTGGCAAGCGGCTTTCAAAAAGTGCAGTTGTTCGGCGACCTGCAAGGCTCGGTTTATGGACTGGACGCCGTACGGCTCGTAGCTGTGGCACACAAAGCCGCTGCCTGAAGCCGGGATAAGCGCTTTACCGCCGATTACGGAGACTATCAGTCTGTCAACCTAAACGCTGGTTGATTTTTTAGTCATGCAGGAAATCTGTCCGCACATCCGGATCGTTGGTCCCTACGAAAGTCATAATGGGAGTATTAAAAACAAAGGTGCTGCCGCCGCTTATCTGTTCGATCTCGTTCGGCGTCAACGCGCGGGCGCCCATGCGGCCCAGGACTCTTTTGGCTTCTCTATGACTCACCATCTTTATTCTCCTTTCAAAATTCGGCCAGTCTTACGGTAGGGCTGGTCCGAGAGCAAATTATCAACGGAAGCTCACCACAACTGCTTCCCCCACTCCAGGGTCTCCCGCAACTGCTTCTTCAGGATTTTGCCCCCCGGATTTCGTGGCAGGGCATCGTTGCGCAGCACCAGGTATTGGGGGACTTTGAAGTCGGCCAGATGCTCGCGCGCAAATTTGAGGATATCGCTGGTATCGGCGCTGGTGTTCGGCTTCAGCACCACGGCTGCGCCAACTTTTTCGCCCATCATTTTGTCGGGCACTCCCACTACCGCCACCTCGAACACCGCCGGATGCGCCGCCAAAGCATTTTCCACCTCAACGCAATAGACGTTTTCGCCGCCGCGATTGACCATATCTTTCTTGCGATCGACGATCTGGACGAAGCCCTGTTCATCAAGGCGCGCCATGTCGCCGGTGCGCAGCCAGCCTCCGGCAAAGGTTTCCGCGGTTGCTTCCGGCTTGTTCCAATATCCCTTGACGATATTGGGCCCGCGCATCAGCAACTCGCCTACATCGCTGCCGGGCATCACGCCATCGAGTTTGAGATCATCGACCGGAACCGCGAAGCCCACGGTCTCCGGCCGAAGCCGGGCATATTCATGCGGCAAAAATGTGGCGACGGAAGAGGACTCAGTCAATCCGAATCCATTGCCGACGCGCGCATTGGGAAAGGCTTCGATGATGCGTCCAACCAACTCGGGAGCAATGGGCGCCCCGCCGTAGCTTACGCGGATGACGCCTGAGGTGTTGACCTCGCGAAAATTGGGTTGATTGATCGCGAGCCAATAGATTGCAGGAACGGAGGTTAGGGCGTTGATGCGTTCGGCCTCGATCAGCTTCAAGAAGCTTTGCACGTTGAACGAAGGCATGATCACCGTGGTACCGGCGCCTTCACAGGAGACGAGAAACTGACTGTTGCATCCGGTTACATGAAAGAGCGGTACAGAGACCAAGGTCCGGGTGCTGCCATCGAAGGGCAAGAGGCTCACGCGCCGGGCGTTCTCGATGTTCGAAAGAAATCCCTCGTGGGTGGTCATCGCGCCTTTGGGAAATCCCGTCGTGCCGCTGGTATAGAAGATGGCTGCGACCTCGCCCTGTTCCAGGTTTTCAACGACCAGGCTATTACCCTGGGGCAAGGGCTGGCCGGGCAGGAAGACAAACTTGCTGCCGGAATCCTTGACGACGTATTCGATCTCGGATTCAGTAAAGCGCGTATTCACGGGCACGGCGACGGCGCCCGCCATCTGGATGGCGAAAAAGGCAATGCACCAGTCAGCGCCGTTCCCAAGGCGAATGGCGACGCGATCGCCAGGCTGAATACCCAGGTCCCGCAAGCCTCCCGCAGTTTTTGCAGCGCGGTCCCAAAGAGTGCGATAGTCGAAACGCTCGCCGCCCACTTCGACCACGGCTTCATGATCGGGCCATTTGTCGACCGTAGCGCGCAGCATCTCCAGAAGATTTCGCGGACGATTTTGGTAACGGGCGATGCCATCAGCTCCGCGCACAATTCCAGATTCGTCAAAAGGATGAATTACGCTGCTCAATAGGCCCCCTGTCGTTCAAAGATTTTTCTCGGATTGGCGACCAGCATGGTGTGCAACTGCTCATCGGTTACGTCCTGGTTTTTCAGCGCAGGAATCACGTCATTGTGGATATGAAGATAATGCCAGCGGGGCAGCATCACGGGCAGCGGCCGCTCCGGCAACCAGTGGTTGTAGCAGGCAGCATCATGCGAGAGCACCATCTTGTTGGCGTGTCCGCGCCGGCATAGTTCGGCGACAGTCTTGACGCGATCCTCGAAAGAAAGAATGGTATCGAGGCCGAAGCGGTCCATGCCGATGTATGAGCCGTTTCCGATAAGCTCTTCGAGATAGCCGAGATCGGCAGTGTCACCGGAATGTCCGATGACCACGCGCGTAAGATCGACGCCTTCCTCGCGAAAGATGCGCTGCTGATCCAGTCCCACACGGCGGCGCGCATGAGTGTGCGTGGAGATGGGAACGCCGGTCTTGCGATGTGCCTGGGCGGTGGCGCGCAAGATACGTTCGACATCCTTGGTGACCCCAGGCTCATCGGTCGCGCACTTCAGGATTCCGGCTTTCACTCCGGTATCGGCAATGCCTTCATTGATATCGCGGACAAACATATCGACGATCAACTCCGGCCCGCCCAATACGGTACCCGGACCGCGGAAATGAAAATAAAAGGGAGCGTCGTTGTACGTATAAATGCCGGTAGCGACGATGATATTGATTTCTGTTTGCAGGGCGATCTGCTTGATTCGTGGAATGTAGCGTCCCAGGCCGATCACGGTGAGATCGACGATCGTATCCACCCCTCGTGATTTCAGCTCGTTCAACCGAGTGACAGCGTCCGCGACGCGCTTATCTTCGGCTCCCCATTCCTCAGGGTAGTTCTGAAGGATCTCGGTATCGAGCACAAAGACGTGCTCGTGCATCAAGGTAGTACCCAACTGCTCCGAACCTATAGGGCCGCGGACTGTCGCTATCTGAGCCATACGCAAGGGATTTCCTTCGAATCTGATGGACACAAAGTATCCCAAGCAGGCTTCCAGCCGTCAAATACTTTGCAGACTCCGAAGCCTAAGGCCCATCTGTTAACGCACCTTTCCGTTTTTGTCGAACGTGAGCACGACGACAATCCTGTTCACTAGCCTGCCGTTCACTGTAAGCGGCCGGTATTTCCATTGCTTTACGGCCTCGGTAGCTGCGGTATTGAGCAACGGATTGCCCTAATGGGTTTGCCTGGAGAGATTAATTGCTTTCAAAACGCGAACGACCTCGGCGACTCGAGCCAAACTTGCGGATCTATATTCCGTTGCTTCGTAACGTTGGATCTGCTGGGCCTTAAGGCCGAGACGATCCGCGAGTTGTTCTTGACTTAGCCCCGCAGCAATTCTTGCTTGTATCAGCGCTGAAGGAAGTTGTTCAAACGATTCCAACTCCGCAATAGTCTGTTTGCCACCTCGCAGCTTTTCGTATTCGGAAAGTTCGTCTTGCAGGTCCTTAAACTGACTGCGAAGAGCATTGATTTGAGCTGCATGCAGCACAGGATGCACCTTGTCGGCTGGGACACTCTTTTCGAGCTCGTGAATAGCGCGCTGAAATTTCTGCGCTTGTGATCTTGTAATCCGATATTGACGCTCATTCTTGATCATCAGCGCAACCTCCTAAGGTCAATAACCACGATTCCTTTCGCGTTGCCGGTATTGCGGTCAGTCTGGAAAAACTCAAGAAACGTGCGGCCGCTCACGCCTTCAGGCAATTGTGCGGGAAAGAATTCTCCGCAGAAACGCGCTTTCTGAGAGGCGCGGCTGTCATCAAAATCGAAAAAGATTGGGTCTAGCTTACTCGGATCTACACCCCTGACATCCCAACAAGCATCGAAGTCACCAGGTCGTTCCTTTTGTGTCACAAAACTTCCATCAACATACACTGTTGAACAGCCGGCGGCCTTTAAAAGCTCTATCGCCTGACGAAGGCCATTCAGTAACCGCTTCCGATACGCGCTATAGCCGAACCTCGCAATAAACTCAGCCCAATCGACCCGGTGCTGGCCAGGTGGCAAGTTGCCGTCTGCTTCAAACGGGGGAAACGGCACAACACAACAATATCGTTGTGTTAGACAGAAAGTCAACAAGAACTTTCAAGAGTCGTCACCTCACCGTCTGCTCCTTAAAATCAGAAATCTTCAATGTTGACGCAGGTTGTGACGGAGTTGCACATAGTGGCGTATTTCAAGATTCTAAGCTTTTGGCAGTTATGGCGATCCCCTGATAGACTGCGTGACTTCACGCATGACGATGGATTTCAACGCTTACTACGAAAAAGACGGCTTGGCGCTCGGCGAACTGGTTCGGCAGGGCGAGGTTACCGCTCTTGAGCTGCTGGAGACCGCAATCGCCCGCGCAGAGGCGGTGAACCCCAAGCTCAACGCGGTGGTTTATCGTGGTTATGAGCAGGCGCGGGCAGCCGCCAAGTCCTTCAAGTCCGATGGCCAGCCTTTTGCCGGAGTACCGCTGCTGCTTAAGGACATTACCGGCTTCTGCGCCGGCATGCCCACCCGCGCTGGTTCTTCTTTTGTGCCGGACACGCCCGCTACAGCCGACTCGCATCTTGTTGCCAAGCTCAAATGCGCCGGCTTCATTCCCTTCGCCAAGACCAATGTGCCGGAGTTTGGCTTGCCGCCGGTCACCGAGTCGCAGTTGTATGGTCCAGCAAGAAATCCCTGGGACGTGAATCGCACGCCGGGCGGCTCTTCCGGCGGCTCTGCAGCCGCGGTAGCTGCGGGCGTTGTTCCTGTGGCCCATGCCAGCGATGGCGGAGGTTCAATCCGCATCCCCGCAGCCTGTTGCGGACTGGTGGGACTCAAACCCACGCGTGGACGCAATTCACTAGGGCCGGATATAGGAGACATCCTGAATGGTCTGGTGACTGAGGGAATTGTCAGCCGCACGGTGAGAGATACAGCGGCAGCGCTCGATGCCACTTCGGGATACATGCCCGGCGATCCTTACGCAGCGCCGCCCCCAGCGCGTCCTTTCCTGGCCGAGGTTTCGTCGAAACCGCGTAGGCTACGCATCGCTTTCACGACCCGCGCTCCGTATGGCGCGGTTCTCGATCCCCAGATCGTCGCCGCAACCGAGGCGACGGCCAAGTTGTGCGAACAGCTTGGCCATCAGGTGACAGAAGCAGGATTTGATATCGAAGCTCAGAAAGTAGGCCGGTCGTTCCTGACCCTTTACGGCACCGGCCTGGTCCGGAACATTGACGCGGTAGCGAAGGCTACGGGCCGCGAACCTCAGCCTGCCGATTTTGAAGCGATGACCTGGAATTTCTACGATCGCGGACGTAAAGTTACCGGGGGCCAGTATTTGGCCGCGGTTGCCCACCTGCAGCGAGTTTCACGCTCCTTTGCAGGATTCTTTGAAACCTGTGACATCTGGCTTACACCCACGCTGGGATTTCTGCCTCTGCCGGTGGGCCTGATTGACTTCAACGATCCCAACTCGAATTTTGCCGATCCCCGCATCGCCGGTTTTGCGCTTTACAACTCAACCTACAACTTTTCCGGTCAGCCTGCGATCACTTTGCCGTTACAACAGTCGGAAGATGGCTTGCCCATTGGTATGCTCTTCGGAGCCCGCTACGCAGAAGAATCAACGCTGCTGCAACTCGCCGGGCAACTTGAAGAAGCGCAACCGTGGAAGAACCGCAGACCTGAGTGCTAACATCGGGTGATCGGGACATCGGGTGATCGGGTGATCGAAAAACCAATCTTCAGACTCGTTTTGTCCCAACAATTTCGGGGTAGGAATCTACACAAGCCACACCGCTGATGATCCGGATTTTCAATTGATATGCGGAAACGTAAAAACGCTCCCTGGGGAATCAAGAACTCTTGGCTACAACGGCGAAGGCTGCATCGGTTGCTTTCAAGGCCGCGTCGATATCGGACTCTGTATGGGCCGCAGAGAGAAACATGTTGTGCTTGGGATGCAGATAGACGCCACGCTTCAGAGCCTCGGTCGTGAAACAGGATCCTTTCTTAAACTCCGGATCGTCCTCAAAAAGGAGCAGTGGCATCTGCGGCGGGCCGGTCTGTTTGATGCTGATCCCATGAGCGGCTGCCTGTTCGGCGAGGCCGTCGCGAAACCGTTGTCCCATGCGCGCCATGTGCTCGATGGCTCCGGTTTTCTCGATCGTTTCCAGGGTGGCCAGGGCAGCGGCCATCGCTACACCTCCGCACCAGAAGGAGCCGGTCACAAAGATGAGCCCTGCCGCATCCCGAAAGCGATTGTTTCCCATGACCGCCGCCAGCGGGTAGCCGTTGGCAATCGCCTTGCTCCACGCGCTTAAATCGGGACGAACGCCGATTGTCTCCCAACTGCCGGCGAGGTGAAGACGAAAGCCGGCGCGGACATCATCCAGGACCAGCGCCGCGCCGGTGGCATCGCAGATAGTTCTTGCCCGCTGCGCAAATGCCTTGGTTGGCAATTCCTGATCGCATCCGTAGTCGTGCTTGAAGGCGGAAACCAGGATCGCAGCCAGGTCATCGGACGCGGCATTCGCAGCCGCGTCGAGACTGGCAATATCGTTGTAATTGAATTGGAGGATGTGAGCGCGATCTTCAGCGGTCACACCCAGCGGGTTCGGCGTACACCAGGGTAAGGAGCCATGATAGCTGCCTGTTGCGACCAATACCTTGCGGCGTTCTGTCGCGGCGCGAGCGATGGTGAGACAGGTGGTGGTCGCATCGCTTCCGTTCTTGGCAAACATCGCCCAATCCGCATGGGCAACCAGATGCACCATGCGTTCGGCCAGTTCAACCATGTGCTCGGTGGGACCATTCAGGCAGTCTCCTTGTTCCATCTGGCGATTTGCAGCGGCTTCCACCGCCGGATGTCTATGTCCGAGCACCACCGGACCCCAACTGCACATGAAATCGATATATTCGTTGCCGTTAACGTCCCACAGGCGACAGCCCTGGCCGCGAGCAAAGAATTGCGGATAGCCGGCAGGAAGCGCCTCCGCGCGCAAGTGGCCATACATGCCGCCGGGAATCACCCGTATCGCCCGCCGCCGCAGCAAGGCATCGTGGTCCAAGACAAGGCTGCTGTTCAATAGCGCCATCGAATGCTCCCTAGAATGTATCGTACGCCCTCCAAAGAACAATGGTGCATGTGGGACGCAGACATAATATCGGGCCCAAGATCATCAATAAATCGTCGTTGATCAATACAGCAGATCGTTTCCGCAGGCTTATCTGGGATGGTCTCCCTCCCGGCGTGGAGAACATTCAGAAAGGAAGCGCGATTTGCGGGCCAGGTCCGTGACAAACCGTCTAAGTGCTGCAGGCGTACGCAATACGTGGAGCGCCGCCGTGGGCGCGTGGCTAGCGATCCCTTGCATGAGAAGCGGACGGCTTTGACGGCGATAGGATATGAGCCAATACCAGAAGTCTGCACGCTCGTGTGATCGCCAGAATGCCTGCCAAGCGCAGCGCAGGAGTGAGAAGTCCAAAAAAATGATCGTGTCCGCCGCTCGAAGCCGGACCTCGACAACGTCGTAGGGACCGAGGTCACCATCCATGATCCAACCTTCTTCCGCAACGAGCTTCTCTTGCACGACTACCCACTGATCGCGAGGTGTTGCAACAAGACCAGGCTGCCAAAAGACCTTATCAAGCTCGATGACCGGGAGGCAGGTAATCTCGCCCAAGCGTCTCGCGAGAGTCGATTTGCCCGACGCTCCACGACCCAGGATGACTACGCGCTTCATATTCCTCTGATAAAACGGCACCGGCCTCGCTGTGGCCGCGAGCTTGCTCTTTTTGTAGATTTGCCGCTACGGGAGTTTTTTCCCAGCGCATCTCTTCGATACAGAAGGGATGCGGCTGTGCTCCAAGTAAGTTTCTTTCGGAAGTGGTGGAATACATTCGCAATCAAGAAGAACACCATCGCAAGTTCAACTATCAAGAGGAATTTCTGGCGCTGCTCCGCAAACATGGAGTCGAGTATGATGAACGCTATGTTTGGGATTAAAAACCTTTATGTCGCCCGCTGCGCGGGCTTTGGGTTTGCTTAAACAGTCCACCCACAGCTTGCGCTGTGGGCTACGTGTATGATCGCCCGCTGCGCGGGCTTAGCGCGAACTGCCTCTCTGTGTAGAAAAACAGGGGTTACAGCGGTTACTCCGGTTACAAGCCGCATCAATATTGACGATTTCTGTTACCGCTCGTTACCGCTGTAACCGCTTTCCCATGATGGTTGCCTTGTTTAGCCCTTAGTTCTTAGCCATTAGCCATTAGTATTTAGCTCAGGTCGCTACAATTTCCCTGAGTCCTTTTTTCAGGCTGTTCAAGCAGCGAGGATGAGTTGTAGCGGCAAACGCCCTTAACTTTCATTTGTCAAAGAACGCAGATTCCGGTACTGCCTGGGCAGCCTCTGGGTTCAGTTCTTAGTAGTTAGCTGTTAGCCGTTAGCTCTTAGCCTTTAGCTTCTGGCTTTGCCCCTCATTTGAAGGATGGCATTCTTAAAAATAGGTGCTATAGGTTTGATTGTCAATGGGTTTTATGAGAAATATTTTGTTTATTTTCAATAGTTTACAAAAAACATCTTGAGCCGCAGTAGTAGTTCTATTTTTTGGGTTATAGTAGTAGTTTAATGGTTCAAATATGGACCAGAGTAGTAGTTCTTTTTTGGGACGCTATATCCGAATGACGGTGAACCTAAGGCATCCACCTAAGTCCAGCATTTAGCTGATGACGTTCACCGAGATCACAGGGCCGCTGCTTTGATCGCCTCCATCTGTTGGGCGATTACTTTTTGCCGGGAGCTTAGGCTGATTGGTTTGGAGATGTAGCCGTCCATGCCGGCGGCTCGGCACTCCTGGTCGTAGCCTTTCATGGCATTGGCGGTCATGGCGATGATGGGTATACGGGTGTTGCGGCCTTTTTCCCATTCGCGGATGGAGCGGGTGGCGGTGAAGCCATCCATCTCGGGCATGTGGACGTCCATAAACACGAGGTCGAACTGTTCACAGCGGACCCTGTTGACGGCTTCTTTACCATTGTGGGCGATAACTACCTGGTGATTCAGCTTTTGCAGCATCTTCTCGGCGAGCTTTTGGTTGACAATGTTGTCTTCAGCCAGAAGAACATGCAGGCCTGGCGTCGACGACGGTTGCGCCTCGATCATCGCGGAAGGCATTTGCGTATCTTCTTTCCGGATCAAGAGATCGCGCAGGGTGGCGCGCAGCTCTGATTGTTTTACGGGTTTGATGAGCGGCGTGTGTGCTCCCAATCTCCGGCAATAACCGGATGCCTCGTTGTACTGATCTGAAGTAGTCATGATGATGGTTGCGTCTGCCGATTTCAGCTCCTGCACGGCGTCGTCCAGTCCAGACAACGGGTAATCAGACAGCACGACGCGAAAAGGCTTGCCTTTGGCTGTAGCCCTACGTAAATGATCGAGCCCTTGCTGACATGTCTCTGCAGATACAACCCGCATTCCCCAATCTGCCAGGACCTGCCGAAGGGCGAGTTGGGCTGTGCGATTATCATCAACAATGAGTACATCAATTCCCTGCAAGCAGGGTTTGCATGTAGCCATCAGCATTGCCCGCTTGCTTGTTGTACTGAAGGAATATTTTGTTTCGTGGGCAGGCGAGGCACACAGAAGCAGGTCGTAAGGTTGCTCAGCCGATGTCCTTCAGCACACCGCCGACCCATGCTTTGATAATGGCAAGAAGTTCCGGCTTTACTCTGGGGTTATTCGAAAGCTGATTGAGTCGGCGATATAGCTTCGGTGACTCGATGAGTTTTTCGACAAGTAGAATCCTTACGAAGTCTTTATCCTTGTCTCGGAAGGCTACCAGCTTGCTGGCGGCGAGGTCATGGGCCTCAACGCACCACCCTGTCAAGTTCCTTGTGTTCTCATTGCGAACTTCGATTGCTCGTTTCTCCCACCCATTCGGCAGGACTGCTGCGTCAATTGACATGCCGTGCACATAGAATCCGAATGTGCTATGAAAGATGGACAGCTCGCCCAGGTTTGCATCAATCACATCAACCATATCGATTGCTTTCACCGGTGCGATATCTGCTTCAGCCGACTGTCGCAACGATTCGGGAGCGTCCGGATACTGCCCGAGAATCGCCTGGGAGCCAAAGACATAGACCTCGTCATCCCCTGAGACATCACAGGCGGCGCGAATGGCATGTTCTAGTTCCGCCCGCGTCATCGATGAGTAATAGCCGCTACGACTTCTGCGTCCGTCTGACTGCGCATGACCGCATCCCGTTCGACCGGCGAGA
>DASZFK010000202.1:0-5359 GCA_035939855.1 Candidatus Angelobacter sp. | reverse complement strand
GCCAAATGTTGGACAAATGGGACAAAGCATATTTCCGGAGTAAATTCATCGTCATGTCTCGTGACGACAATACGTTTGGCGGAACATTCATAACGATCCTGTTTCAGGACCGCCCAGATAGAGTGTTCGTGATCTGGATCTACCCAGAGGGCAAAAACAAAAGACTCACTCTTAGGAGACTGGAAGCCGGGCGATTACAGCGAAGAAGACATTCGCAGAATCAATATTCGGTACAAGAGGCTTATCGAGGACAAAGTTCATGCGATGTGAGTTAAGCGTGGCCGATCTGCTGACCAAGCCAGATGCCGCTGAAGGCCGCTCGCGTCCGGTCTCCGTCGGCATTCCGGGCCAGAAGTCCTGTTCGGGGAGATCACTATTGAATCTCCTCCAAGCCCGTTTGCACTAGCCTTTCTGACTCAACTCACTTCCGGTTGGCCGAGAGTCTGGGTTGAACGTGATCGATATCTGCAGACGCAGGAGGACAACTCATTTATCCAGCTTGCGAGCTATTCCCAAAACGGAGTGCCATACCTTTACTTTATATTCTTACGCTGCTTCAAGTCGGCTGGATTACGGCTCGGCCATATGCGGTTAATCTCGGTAACCGTGTGCGAGGGGTGCTGATCGACAACATAAAGCAGACTGAGTTCGGACATTGCGAGATCGACTTCGCGAGTTGCGCTTGTTATGTTCAGCTACGCTGACTGCCGGGTCCGAAAAATGGCATCATCAGTCTCGATGGCTGCGCGAATGGCTTTGAGTGCATGTTCTCTTGCGCGCAATTTGGTGGCCGTGTGCGCAGGCATGTTCAGTTTGGCCAGTGTGGCTGCCGCATTTTGAGCGGCGCCCAACAAGTCCGTTGCGGCCACCACGTAATCCAGGAATCCGGCTGGAACCGCCTGATCGGGAGAATAGATTTCGGCATTGATTACGGCACGATTGAAATGCGCCGGCGCAAGCCGTTGTCGACATATCTCAACACCAAAGTGCGGCATCGTAAGGCCGATGGCCACTTCGTTGGCCCCGATCTTGTAAGGGCCAACAGCGCCGAAACGCACGTCGCCGGACAATACTATGAAGGCGCCTTCCGCGATGGCGTGGCCGCTGCAAGCGACGACCACTGGAGTTGGAAATGACAAGAGTCGTTCGGCCAGCTCAAAGCCTGCTGTAATCATGTTCCGCGCATCTGCGCCGCCACGGGACAGCACCGATAGATCGAAGCCGGCCGAAAAGACGCCGGACCTGCCGGTGAGCACTACAACGGCTTTGTCCGCTTCTGCCTGATCCAACGCAGAATTCAACTCACGCAGCATTTGCAGTGACATCACATTCACCTTGCCGTCATCCATAGCGGTCGTGGCAACAGGGTTTTTAAATTGGTAAGTGACTAGATGGCTCATTCGTATTATCTCTCCCTAAATGAATTCGCCCGAAAAGCGTAATCTCCTCGCAGCGAATTCCGCCGGCAACTCCCGGTGTTCTCATGACTGCATCCAACTGTGAGCTGTCCAGGCGGGATACTGCAGCGACGGATATACCTCCGGCAGTTCATCCAGATCAGGGGGCTGCGCGAGTGCCGTCCAGGCGGCCTCCCCCAGGACCGATGCCCATTGGCTTGGTCCTGCCTCGCTCTTACCGGCAAGCCAATATCGGCAAATCATCTGCGCGGGCCCGATCAGGCAGGCAAAAAAAGTGGCAGGGGGCATCGCCTTTAATCGCCCCCCATTAATGTGAGGTTGGGCCCAGCGGGCCACCATCTCCTGCAAGGAACCATTGGCTGTCTGTATGGTGGCGCCGTATTCTGGACTCCAATCCAGCCGACCACGATCGAACACAAAGGGCGCGAGATTCCCATGAGATTCGATCCACTTGAGGTGAAATCGCACTACAGCCCGGATTCCTCCTTCAGCATCGGCCTCATAAAGCCGCAGGGTTTCGGCCATGCTCTGCTGATAGCTGGCAATGCCTGCCGCGAACAGAGCGCCGGCGATGTCCTGCTTGGTGGGGAAAAAATGAAACAGGCTGCCGTTGCTCACGCCGGCGCGAGACCGTATCTCATGCATGGTGGCAGTCTCGTATCCCCGTTCAGTGAAAACGGAGAGAGCGGCGGCAAGAATTTTATCGCTGGTGCTGTTCACTGATCTAGAGTTATACTCTAGACTTATACTCTAGTCAATTCCCAAAACATATCTTTATTCAGGCAGCTACTGCTGGAGGATGGGAAAACACCATGACGTCAGCCGAACGAGAGCTTGCTGTAAAACAACTTGATCAGACTCGCGAACGCCTTATTTGCGTCCTGCACGGGCTGACTCGAGATCAGCTTTTGCACCGCCCGGAGCCGAGTTGCTGGTCGGTTGCCGAGAATGTGGAGCACCTGGTTGTGGTGGAGAAGCGCCTGGTGAGTGCCATTGACAAACTTTTGCAAGAGTCCCCTGATCTTTCCAAGCGATGTGCAATGGACGATGGTGAAGTGATCAGGCAAGTTGGGACAGTGGTGAAACGGGAGCAGTCACCCGCACACTCGTTGCCGACGATGCGGTGGCCAGCCGAAGATCTGCTGCAAGAATTTGAAAAGACCCGCCAACACACGCGCGAGTTCACGAGCGCAGTCCAGGGAGATCTCCGCCATCATTTCATATCGCATTTTCTTTTCGGCAATCTTGACTGCTACCAGTGGCTACTCCTCATCGGCGCGCATAGCAACCGGCATAGCGCGCAAAGCGAAGCGGTGAAGGTTTCCCCCAACTTCCCGCGTTAGGAAGCCAGGTTCCGCGTGGCCGACCCCCTCGTCCCCAACTGGGGGCTTGGCCCGGCTAATCCCAACGCCGCTCAAAGAGCGATGCCACTGAGACGCCCAAGAAGTCTTCGGGGAGATCACTATTGATGTCTCCCAAGCCCGTTTCTGGCCCACTTCCGTTTGGCCGACCAGGGCGAAAGCTATGCCGAGGTTCTTGTTCCCTGATGAAAAATCATCTGCCATTTTCCATCAAAGAGCTTCCAAATTGAACTTCGCAATGTGGAAACCGCCAATTGATCTTCTACAACTCTCTTGCTGATATATGTAACCAGCACCACGTCTGGGGCAAGTTCTTGTGCCGCAAAATCTTCAACTGTAATTTGTTGATCCAGCTTCTCCCTTCGCATGCTCTCAATGATTGAAGATTTATTCCAAACTTTTCCGGAACTTCCGAATTCAATAAAAGCATCAGCCAGCAGCGCGGAGGTAGCATCGGCACAATTGCGGACCTGCTTGTTGTGCAGTGACGTTTCTAAATCGAAAAAGCACGCCGTATCTTTATCGGGCAATCTCATGCTGCGATCGTTACCCCTCTGTTGCGAATGCATAACTATAGCAACGATTGGTTCTGGCTGACGGATGACGGGCAAGCCGGAAGTTATGCCCAGGAGCGCCACTCCTCAACCACTGCGGTCCAGAAGTTCTGTTCGGGGAGATCGTCATTGATCTCCTCCAAGCCCGTTTTGTAGCCAGCTTTCGGCCTTACCAACAAACTCTCCCAACCGTCTTCCAAGCCTTTCCACAAGCGCAAGAGAACGGACCGGCAGACTCTATCGGTTGTGGGTGAAATGGCGATGTTTCAACAATTACGTTCAGATGAGTCTTCCGGAATCGTAGAGTTTGACTCCAGTTGAGCGGATTTTATGCGCCATTTCCATCAGCAGCGGCGAATCAGCAGAAGCGAAATGCAAATCGGCATCATTGCAGAGCATGAAAATCAAATCGATGCCTAGCGGGTGAAAAAGGAAGTCAGAGGTTCCAGCCCACTCAATCGTTCCTTCGTCGAAGCCTTTCTTGATAACCGCTTCTAGATCGACGAGTTGGACAATCTGGCTCTCCGCTTGGAGTTTTCCTTCGACGTCCCGATCCAGGACAAACCCGAACTCGATACGAAGCTTCTCGACTTGTTTGGCTCGAAGGAACTCCACAATCAAACTCAAGGTGCTCCACCAGTAGGTCTCATCGAGAATTTCAGTCAAGAGTTCGCGTGCATTCGGATTGGCTTTTGTAAGTGTGCCCATGGCCATAGTCTTCCATCCATCTGCTATTCCTTAATTCTTGAGCATAACAGGCGATTCCGCTCACAACCAACGGCCGGATTCTTGTCGAATGACAGGTAAACCGGAAGTAATCCGCCTGGCCGAGAAATAATTTATAAGCGCGGGATGCGATGGGTGATGTAGTCAGGCGCTTGCGCTCAAGACCAAAATTGGCAGATCTGGGTTTCTGGTTGAGGGCGGAACTCTGAGTTCTGCGCCAAGAGGGGCTGAGGCACCCCACAAGTCCTGTTCGGGGACGTTATGCTCGATGTTGGATAGGCGACGATAATGTTGATTGTCATCGGGTATGCTGCTCTGGAAGCTCCGGGTAGAATGTTCGAGCGTTCAGAATCTTCGAGACATTATCAAGGATGCGAGTGCTGCCTCCGATCACAGCGTCGACTCAGTCTGGAGGGAGCGTAATCGGGTGATCCCAAAATTGATTCTCGTAGTTCGCCATCGTTCCGCGATATCATCGATTGGCTCGCGGTAAAGAGTTGGGAAAGTGCCCAGGAAATACTTCAAGATAGCCATTCTCACCTTTCTGAATAGCTTTACAACGATTGATCTTTCTAGGAGAGCACCAGGAAGCGCTGTCTGTCAGGTGCTCCACGCGCTGCAACGCGGCGGAGCGCTCAACACGCTGGCTTCTGCATATTCGCAGCGGAGCTATAAATACGCTGAGCCTCGGCTAATTTAGTTAAGGTCTTAGCCCATATCGCAATCGATAACCTATCGACTGTTGGCACTCTCGTGGACAAAGAACTTCCTCCACGGGCATAGCGACACTAGGGATCCTTGTCGCCTCGAATATGGCTCTTATCTTAGCGGCGATTTCACGCCGGTCCTGGCCAAGCGCTTGCTAGAGCTTAGACACAGGTTTATAGAACATGCTGGGTTGTGTGCCCGGCATGTGCGCCTCAATTTCCGGTGGTTTCAAAAGCGTTGCGAACGATGGTTGAGACTGCCCGCACTTCCCCATAGAGAGCGGGCCGTCTTGCCTTAGTTTCCGGATCCTCGATGTAATCCGCCAGGTAATACGCATGCTGTGTTCGAACCGTGGTTCCGTCTGCTGGCTCATCGGAATCTGCTCCGTCCGCAGCCTTAGGAGAGACGGTCTTGTCCAATACGTCGCCGGTAAGCTGTGCCCGAACACGTTCTGCCAGTTTGGCCGCTTCGTCGTGATAATTTTGCATTTCACCGCGCTTGGCTTCGGCGCGTTGGCTTCTTGCCAATTTTTGCAGATCAGTTCCCTCGGCAAGATTGGGGATTCGACCAAATACCGTCGTCGGCAGTCCTG
>DASZFK010000201.1:0-11261 GCA_035939855.1 Candidatus Angelobacter sp. | reverse complement strand
TGATCTTCTTCTGAGAGACTCAGTTTGGCACGAGTGCTCACGAAAGGCATCGACAGCTCCCCTCCACAGATAGGCTGTCGATCAGCTTACAATACAAGATGTGGTATTGCAATGTTATTTTAGAATCGATATACTAGCTTGACTCCTGACTCCTGTCTTCTTGCCTCTCAGCTCCCGACAAACCGAGCATACAAGCTCCGTGCGATCGCTTTGTCTGCAGTTCCTTTGATGATCGCTCGTCCGTCGGGAAACAGGGTCATTTCGTAAGGCTCCCGCCAAAACTTCAGGACGAAATTGTTGTGCCGAACCTCCCCATGAGGCCCAAGCCGCAGAGTCATTTCTGTGAAGTCGACCGGGCGATGGCGTTCATGGATCTGGACGGAGTTCCGGCCACACAGCGTAATTTGCGCGCGGCCTTTGCCTTCGAGATAGGCAAACTCGCGCCGTCCACACGTTGGACAATCGTCTCGCGGCTGTCGGGCTGCGATCTCAGCGCGGTCGTTGTTCCAAAGGTCGAATGAGAGCAAAGTGCGCCGCAGCTTCTCCTTGGCGCCAACTAGGAACTTCAGCGCCTCAGTGGCCTGAATGGATGCCACCAGGTTGGCCGCGCTGTTCAGGATTCCAGACGTATCGCAAGTCTCAACAACACCCTGTGGAGCAGCAGGAAAAATGCAGGATAAGCAGGCAGTTTCGCCCGGCAGCACGTTCATGGTAACGGCGTAGGAGCCGACCGCGGCAGCGTAGATCCATGGCCGATTGTTCTTCACAGCGAAATCATTGATCAGATACCGGGTTTCAAAATTGTCGGTGGCATCCAGGATCAGGTCAGCCTCGTCCAGCAGAGCATCGGCGTTTTCAGGAGTAAGGTCGGCAACTTCAGGATGCACACGGATCGAGGAATTGAAGGCCGAAATCTTACGCGAGGCGGCGATGGCCTTGGGTAGAGATTCGGCTGCGTCGTGTTCGTCAAAGAGCACCTGTCGCTGGAGGTTACTAGGCTCTACGTAATCCCGGTCGATGATTCGCAGCCGGCCAACGCCCGCCCGGCCCAACAGGTTGGCTACGCACGAACCAGTAGCGCCACAGCCTACAATAGTGATACGGGCAGCGGAGAGTTTCTCTTGCCCTTCGGGTTTAATCCCATAAAACAGGGTTTGCCGCGAATAACGGTCCTCGGATGTCATTCTGGAATTTATTATAGGTCCCAGGGATCGGACGCCCGGATTGGAAAACAACAAAAGGCGTGAATGCTGCCATCGAACCAGTACAGCTAGATATCACAGAAACAGGGAGATGACACCTGCATCTAAGGGCGGTCAAATTTGTATTTTTGCTGTGGGTGTATTTTGCTGTGCAGTTGGTGTTTGCGCAGCAGTCTGAGCCTATTGCGTCGCCACATCCGGCGACGCCGTCTCTTTCAGGTCCCAGCCTCAACAGCCTGGAGGGCGCGACCGTCTCCGACATTCAGATCAAAAGCACGGCAGTGGAGCATCCTGAATGGTTCCAGCCACTGATTCTCCAGAAACTCAATGAGCCTCTGGATAAATACAAAGTCAGAGAGAGCGTCCAAGCGCTTTACAATACGGGCCGATTTGCCAGCATCCAGGTTGAGGCGCAACGCCAAACCAATGGCGAGGTGGCACTGGTTTTCGATGCTCGCGAGAATTATTTTTTTGGTTCTATCGAGGTTGCCGGCGCCCCCAACCCTCCGACCACCACGCAGCTTATGGACGCCGGCAAATTGGGCCTGGGAGAACGATTCACTCAAGACAAAATCAAGACCGCCATTCAGGGCATGACGCATGTACTTGAAGAGAATGGCTACTACACTGCCAAAATAGATCCCTCTTATGCTTGGGACTCCTCCAGCCAGCAGGTCAAGGTCTCGTTTCGAGTCGAAAAGGGAAGAGCGGCTCGCGTTGGCAAGGTAAATGTGACCGGGACACCGGGCTTTTCCGCCGATGAGATTCGTAGGATTTCCGGTATCAATCCAGGTGATCACGTCAGCTCTGGCAGCGTGGCCAGCGCACTGCGGAAGCTACGCAAGAAATATCAGGGCCGGGACCGGCTCCTCGCCGAAGTAACCATCACCGGGCGCCAGTACCATCCAGAGAACAATACCTTGGACTACACCTTTGGCATCGTTCAAGGCCCGGTGGTCAAGGTTAAAGTAGAGGGAGCAAGCCTGCGCCAAAGCCAGATCAAGAAGCATGTTCCGATCTATGAAGAGAATGCCGTTGACGATGATCTGCTCAACGAAGGGAGCCGCAACCTTCGAGATTACTTTCAGAGCAAGGGTTACTTTGACGCCCAAGTCGAAGTAAACCAAAAGCAGGAGCCAGCACAGGACCGGATCACTGTGACCTATACCATACATCCAAACGAGCGCCACAAGCTGGTGGAGCTTGCCTTGGAAGGCAACCATTATTTTGATCGCGAGATACTCCGGGAGCGCATAGCCACCCGGCCTGCCGGAGGGCTTCTCCTTTATGGCTTGTTCAGCCAGGCAAATCTCGCGCGTGACGTCCAATCGATCGAAGATCTGTACCACGCCAACGGCTTTCTGCAGGCCAAGGTCTTCTCCAAAGTAGTGGACGACTACGAAGAAAAAAAAGGACACCTCAAGATCACAATTCACATTGATGAGGGGATGCAAACTACCGTTGGCAAGCTGACTGTTGAAGGGAACCTGGTGGTATCCGAAGACACGATCCGGGGACTGGTTTCGACAACTCAAGGGCAGCCGTATTCGGAACCTAATGTCGTCTCAGATCAGAATCAGGTAACCGATTATTACTTCAACCAAGGGTTTCCAGAGGTTCGTTTTGAGTCTTTTGCCACGCCAGAACCCGATGCCCCCAACAAGATGGACTTGAAGTACAAGATTTCCGAGGGCCAGCGCGTCTTTGTGGACAAAATACTGACAAGCGGCTTACTGCATACCAGGCCCTATGTGGTTCAACGTGAGATGACGGTTCAAAATGGGGGTCCTCTCAGCCAGGATTTATTGCTGCTGACACAACAGCACCTTTACGACCTGGGAATCTTCAACGCCGTCAACATGGCCGTACAAAACCCGGAAGGCACCGACACTCATAAGAATGTCAATTTCGACCTCGCTGAAGCCCGCCGATATACCTTTAATTATGGTCTTGGGTTTGAGCTTGCAACCGGACAGCCTTCCGGCAGCAACAATCCGCAAGGCGGCACCGGCGCCAGCGCACGGGTCTCGTTGGATGTCACGCGCCTGAACTTTCGTGGCCGCGACCAGACGATTACTCTCCAGACCCGCTACGGCAACCTTCAAAAGCGCGTCCTCGCCAGTTACGAAGTGCCTCGATGGTTCGATTCCAAAACGCTCACTTTCAACATCACAGCCTTTTACGATGACACCTTCAATGTTCGCACCTTTGAGGCAAAGCGGCTGGAGGGTTCGGCCGAGGTCAAGCAGATCTGGAGCAAGTCCACTGATTTACTCTATCGGTTTACCTATCGCCGCGTGAGTGTTCCCTCGGGAAGCTTGGTGATTGATTCAGCACTCATCCCCTTGTTTTCCCAGCCGGTGCGCGTCGGAATTCCTTCCTTTGCCTGGGTGCGCGATACGCGCGATGATCCGACCAATTCACGCAAGGGCGCCTTTACGACGTTCGATACTGGAGTGGCCTCCAGCATTTTTGGATCGCAGGCCAACTTCGGCCGGGTTCTGGTCCAGAATTCAACCTATTACCTTTTTCACAAAAAACGCTGGGTCTTTGCCCGTTCTACGAGAGTGGGCATACAAGAACCGTTCAGTTCAACTGACTTTATTGCATTGCCGGAGCGTTTCTTCGCTGGAGGCAGCAATTCACTCCGCGGCTTTGGCATCAATCAGGCCGGTCCCCGTGATCTGCAAACAGGCTTTCCCGTGGGCGGCGAGGCGCTCTTTGTGAACAATCTGGAACTTCGCACTCCACCTCTGCCTCTGCCATTCGCCGGCGATAACATCAGTGGCGTAGTGTTTCACGACATGGGCAATGTTTTTTCTGCTGCCGGTGACATTGTCGATAGCTTTTTGCGGTATTCCCAGCCTCACCCGGCTGCTTGCCAGAACTTCATTGCTCCTAGTTGCAGCTTCAACTATATGTCTCACGCAATCGGCAGCGGAATCCGCTATCACACACCGATCGGCCCGGTTAGTTTTGATCTCGGGTACAACCTGAATCCGCCTGTGTTTCCCATTGCCCGGGAAAACCGTTTTGATACCCTCAAGCATTTCAACTTTTTCTTCAGCATAGGACAAACTTTTTGATGAAGACAGCTTTTCACTGCGTGCTGCTTTTACTAGCGCTCTCTCCCCTCTGGGGTCAGGCCGAAGTAGTAGACCGCATGGTGGCTGTGGTGAATAAGCAAATCATTCTGCAAAGCGAGCTGGAACAGGTGGCTCGTGTTGAGTTTCTCTTGCAGGGCCGGCCTTTGGACCAGTTGACCGATGGAGAGATGCAGAAGGTGCTGGACCGGATGATTGACCAGGATCTTTTGCAACAACAGATCGCCCAACCGATGGTGCCTGATCCTACCGGGGAAGAGATGGCTGCACATCTGCGCGAGGTGCGTTCCCAGATTCCGGGAGCGGATGCCAATGACAAATGGCAGGCCCTGCTGGCGGCCTACGGTGTTGGTGAGCGTGATGTGGCCAGGCAACTGCTGTTGCAGATAAGAGTCTTGCGGTTTATCGACCTGCGTTTTCGCGGCTTGGTAAACGCAGATAAGACCGCCATTGCCGCTTACTATCAGGAAAAGCTTCTGCCGGAGTTGCGCCAGCAAGGAGCATCGGAACCGCCATTGAACGAGGTTTCCGACAGGATCGGGAAGATCATCGTTGAACAGCGCATTGACGAACTGCTTAATGACTGGCTGCAGACCCTCCGCGCCCAAGCCCATATAGAAAAGCTGAATGCCGAAGGTACGCCTTCAGGTGCAGGAACGCTCAAGCTGGAGCCGGAACCCAAGGAGCCGAAAGCGCCTGGCAAAAAGAGTGAGTTCACCGCCGGAACTGGAGCCAGGAAATGAGTCTTGCAATTTTTGGCCGGCTCCGCAGGCGTTCCGGGAAAAAAAGATCGAAGCAGATTCGAAACGCCATTGCACTGCTGATGCTTTTACTGGTGCTCGGGCTGCTGATTTTTCTTAACAGCAATGGCTTCCAGGAACGGGTGCGCCAGCGCGTGATCGCGGAACTCGAGCTGATAACCGGAGGCAAGGTAGAAATCCAATCATTCACTTTCAGCCTTTCCAGGCTGCAATTTGAAATTGATGGCCTCACCATTCATGGCCTCGAACCGCCAGGAACCGCCCCTTACGTTCACGCCGATCACTTGTTTGTAAGGGCTACGGTTACATCCTGGTTTTCGCAACAGATCGCATTGCGTTATGTCGCAGTTGACCGTCCGGTGATTCACCTGATCGTCTTTCCTGGTGGCGGTACCAATCAGCCAGTCCCTAAAGTCAAGCTGGAGAATAAAAGTCCCATTGACCATCTTTTTGAGCTGGCGATCAATCGCATGGAGATCAGGAATGGCGCGCTGATATGGAACCAGCAAGCAGCCGGGTTCGATGTGACGGGCCAAAACCTGTCTGCCACGATGCTGTACTCCGCGAACGATAAGACCTACGATGCGAAGTTGAACCTCGATGTGCATCCCGTGCGCCGGCAGCAAGACTGGTCATTTGCTGGAAGGTTCGATGCGCATTTTGTGCTGCATCCTGCGCAAGCCGAGATTCAGGCTTTCCAGTTCAAGACTGCTCGCTCTGATCTTGAGGGCAACGGAACCGTTGTTAACTATGGCAATCCGCAGATTGCGCTTCGGTATACAGCCTCAATCGACTTGCCGGAGTTCGGGCCCGCCGCAAAGATACCGGAGCTGCATGCCGGAAATCTTACGGCGCGTGGCACAGCGGTCTACTCCAACCAAAATTACTCGTCTCAGGGCGATCTCTCAGTCAAAGACGCAAGATGGAGCGGTGCTTTTCCTCTTTCTGGCATCGAATTGACAACGCCATTTTCGCTAACTCCGGAAAGAATTTCTTTCGATCGTGTGGTAGCCCATGTGCTCGGGGGAACGCTTCAGGGTGATGTCCAAGTGGTGAATTGGAATTCTCTTGGCACAACGTCAAGAGGCAGTTCCCAAAAAGGAACGGCAGCTTTAGCATTTTCTGGCTTGCAGGTTAGCCACGTTGCGAGTGCCATCTCGGGTCCGCATTTTAGGACGGACAAGCTGAACCTGGTGGGTACGGCTTTCGGCCATCTCAAGGTTTCCTGGACAGGATCGCTCGCTGGCGCCTTGACTGAGATCAAGCTGGAATCAAACGCGCCAGCAAGCGTCTTGCCGCAACAAGTCCCGGTCACGGCCCAGCTGCAAGCAACCTATCACGGTGGTACCGGAGTCATGGACGTGGCTGGGTTGAGCCTCGCCACTCGTGCGATCCGTCTCAATGCCACCGGGACCTTAGGTTCGGCGGCCACTCGTTTGAATGTTGCTTTTAATGCCACTGATCTGCACGAGCTGCAGCCCATGCTGGCAGCACTCAGTCCTGGCACTGTGGTTCCTGCTTCCGTCGCAGGGCGAACATCATTCACAGGATCGGTTTTCGGCAAGCTCCATCAGCTTTCAGCCCAGGGCCATCTTGATGCCGAGAATTTTGAAACCGTCGCTGCAATACCTGCATCTTCGTCGTGGAAGATACCGCCACGCATTCACTGGGATTCGCTCGTTGCCGACCTTGTGTATACACCCCAAAGCCTTACCGTGAAGAATGGCGCGTTGCGACGGGGCACAGCCCAGGCTGCGTTCTCAGGCGCTGTCAGCTTGTCGAGGGGAAGCGTCGATCAACAGAACAGCCAGATCACAGCCGATGTTCGCGTGCAAAACGCCAATGTGGACGATCTAAAGACCCTCGCAGGATTCAACTATCCGGTCACCGGAATTTTGAGCACAACCATGCACATCGAAGGAAGGGCTCAAAACCTGCGGACGAACGGAACCTTGTTGCTGGCCAAAATGACCCTCTATGGAGAGCCATTTCGTCAATTGCGCGCCGATTTCAGTTTTGCCGGCAGTCAGACACAATTCACCAACATCCTCATCTTTCATAACGGCACGCAGTTTTCGGGGTCGGCTGGCTACAACCTGCAGAGCCGCCAGCTACGCTTCGATGTAAGGGGCGTGGATATCGAACTGGCCGGCTTCCGGCGCTTTGAGCCGCAACGGATCACCATGGAAGGCCGGGCCGATTTTCATGCAACCGGCTCCGGCACTCCGGATGCACCCATCATCAACGCGCAGTTGACGGTGCGCAATGTCGTTCTCAATGGGGAACATACCGGGGATTTGACCGCCCAGGCGGAGACTCGAGGAACAGAGTTGCACGTTCGCGCGCACTCCACCTTCGAAAGCGCCTCATTCGACCTGGATGGCAACATCCATTTGCGGGATGATTTTCCGGGTGTAGCTACCCTCACATTCGAACATCTGGATTTCGACCCATTGATTACTGCGTATTTGCAAGGACGCATTACAGAGCACTCCTCGATGCGAGGCGTGATCGAAATACGCGGTCCCATGAAATATCCTCGCGCCGCTAAGATCACGGCCAACATCGACCAGCTTTCAGCCGATGTTGAGAACGTGCGTGTTCACAATGTTGGTCCCATTCGTTTCAGCGTGGAAAAGGAAGTTGCCAGGGTGGAGCAGTTTCGCCTCTCCGGTGACGAAACAGAGGTCTCGTTGCGGGGTAGCGCCCAGCTCAGCGGCGCTCAACAGGCTGATTTGCACGCTGATGGCCGTCTTAATCTCAAGCTTCTTCAAACCTTCAACCCCGGTATGGTGTCGTCTGGGAATGCGAATCTCACCCTGGATGTTACCGGGTCCCTCAATGAGCCACAGGTCCGCGGACGCCTGGATATCGCCGACGGCAGCATTTCTTTCACGGACCTGCCCAATGGCCTGAGCCGGATTAATGGCCGCTTGGTATTTGCACGCGATCGCATGCAGATCGAAAATCTTACCGCCCACAGCGGTGGCGGCGAGTTGAATTTGGGTGGGTTCGTCGCTTACCGCAACGGCGTCTATTTCGACGTCAACGCCAGCAGTCATGATGTTCGGCTACGGTATCCTCCAGGGATTAGCGCATCCGCCAATGCCGATCTTCGATATACGGGCTCGTTGCGGAGTTCCCAGCTTTCCGGTGATGTCACCATCACTCGATTCTCGGTGAATCCGCGCTTCGACTTTGCTCAATACCTCGCGCTCGGCAAAAGCCCTATCAAGACGTCGATTCGCAACCCGTTTCTCGATAACCTGCGACTCGATGTCCACGTTCTTTCAACACCGGAACTGCGCGTGGAAACTTCGCTGGCCAAGCTTTCTGGAGACGTGAATCTGCGGCTCCGAGGCACCGTGAGTAATCCTGTCGTACTGGGACGCGTGAACATTGTCGAGGGCGATATCTTCTTCAACAGCACCAAGTATCGTCTGGAGCGTGGCGATATCAGCTTTAACAATCCCCTGGTGATCGATCCGGTCGTAGATGTAAACATGACCACGCGCGTGCGCGGCTATGACATCACGATCGGCTTTCACGGCCCTGTAGATCATTTAAGCGTGTCCTACAGATCCGAGCCGCCCCTTCCGAGCGGAGATATTATTGCGTTATTGGCCTTTGGCCGCACCCGGCAGGACGAACTTTACACCAGCCAATCGAACCAGGGTCTCAGCACAGCGGTGAACACGTTCCTGGGGCAGGCGGTCAACTCCGCTTCCAATAGCCGGGTGCAAAAATTGTTTGGCGTGAGCCGTGTGAAGATCGATCCCCAGGTGGGCGGTCCGGAAAACAACCCTAGCCCGAGAGTCACAATCGAGCAGCAGTTGAACAACAACATCACGGTGACCTATGTGACCAACATATCGCAGTCATCGTCGCAGCAGTTGATCCAGGTGGAATACAACGTTACCAGGAACATCTCCATCGTAGCTGTAAGGGACCAGAACGGGATTCTAAGCTTTGACGTACACTATCGCCAGCGCAAGAGATGACCGATGAGCAGCACGCTGCAACCGCCGTTTACGCGCGAGAGGCTCTCCATGGTAGAGCAACAGCTTCGACAGCGAGGCATTCACGATGAGCGCGTGCTGGCGGCTATGAACCGCGTGCCTCGCCATGAATTTGTTCTGGCGCGGGATTGGCCTGAGGCTTATGCCGACCGTCCGATTGCCATTGCCGAGCACCAAACTACTTCGCAGCCTTACATGATCGCCGCCATGTTGCAGGCTGCCGAGATCGACCCAGCGGATCGCGTTCTGGAAATAGGCGCAGGCTCGGGATACCAGACTGCTCTACTGGCTGAGCTGGCGCAACAGGTATTTGCCGTCGAACGTTATCCCACGTTGGTTGAGCAAGCCCGCACAGTGCTTGAGCGTCTCGGATACATGAATATAACGTTGGTAGCCGGTGATGGCACCATGGGACTCCCGCACGCCGCGCCCTTCAACGCCATTGTAGTTTCCGCAGCCGCTCCCCAACCTCCGCCTGCCTTGGTCGAACAGCTTGCCATGGGCGGAAGACTCGTGGTCCCCGTAGGAAATGCCAGTGAACAGGTACTGCAGATAGTCGAAAAGCAACCCGATGGAATCACGGTGCGCTCTCTCGAAGGCTGCCGCTTCGTGCCGCTGATCGGCCAGCAAGGCTTTGCCGCTTAGAACTTCGACGTGGGTCGATTTTATCGGCCAGGTATGTCTATTTCGGTGTAGGTCCCTGGCTGAGCCGCGTTTACTGCGGCGACCACATTGGCCAGCAGCGGTTTGATCAAGCGCCAACGGGCTTTACCCAATACCACGATGGCAATCTTTCGCTGTTGTAGATTCTGTTGATAACGAATATTTTTGTCTGTAGTGAGCAGCAAGTCGAATCCTGATTTTTCGGCTGCTTCGAGTAGATTCCCATTGCTTAAACGATGCCAGCCTTGTGCTCGCGCCTCTTTCACAGTGTGTTCCGACAGCGACCGGGCAATGCCTCTAGGAGTACCGTGGTCAAAAAGAATCAGCATCAGTGACGGACAGGCGCATCAAGGCTTCGTGCCGCAAACTCCAGGACTGCGTTGATCTGTTCCCTCGTAACGTCGAACTGTTCCATGAGTTCTTCGATGCTCATGCCATCCTCCAAGTTCTCGAAGATAGTGGCGACGGGTAGCCGAGTCCCTTTGAAAACCCATGCTCCACTTACTTTCCCAGGAATGCTTTCAACGGCTGAGCACTGAGACCAATCGAGTGCCATATCATTCTCCTGCTATGACATGGTAGCTGCCTTTCCAATAAGGTTCAATGGCGTCTGCAACATACAAATAGAATTGCCTTGGTCTAAGCGTGAGCTCTCCCGAACTGCAGCATCATCTTCTGGTAACTTAACTACATGGCTTCTCCGCCGATCTCCCCCGACGCCAGGCGCAACGTCTACATCTTCGGCGCGACCTCCCTCCTCAACGACATCGCCACCGAGATGGCCTACTGGATTCTTCCAGCATTCCTTGTGTCCTTGGGAGCAGGCCCTGCCGCTCTTGGCCTGATCGAAGGAGTTGCGGAGAGCGTTGCTGCCCTGGGCAAGTTGTTCTCTGGATATCTCACTGATATTTTTCCTCGCCGAAAGCCACTCGTCGTGTTTGGCTACGTCGTCGCCAATGCTGTCAAGCCATTGCTTGCGCTCAGCACGACATGGTGGCATATCCTGGTGGTCCGTTTTGCTGACCGCACAGCCAAGGGTATACGCAGCACACCCCGGGACGTAATGCTTTCCGAATCAGTAGAGAAGGAGAAGGTTGGAAGTTCGTTTGGGCTATTGCAATCCCTCGATTCTGCCGGCGCTGTGATCGGTCCCTTGGTGGCCTTGGCGATCTTGTCGAAAACCACCAATTTGCGAACAGTCTTCTGGATCGCTTCGATCCCAGGGTTGATTTGTATCATCACAGTCTTGATGGCCCGCGAGACCGGCGTTCGCGACGTGATCAAATCGCGAAAGCCGTTCTGGCAGCCCGGCAATCTTTCCGGACGCTTCTACTACATGCTGGTAGCGGTTTTAATTTTTTCCTTCGGGAACTCCAGCGACATGTTCCTGATCTTGCGTGCCCAGGAAGCAGGCATAAATCAGAAATTCGCTCCGCTGCTCGGGTTGATATTCAACGTGGTCTACACCCTGGCGTCGTGGCCTGCCGGCCGCCTGAGTGATCGTCGCTCCAA
>DASZFK010000200.1:0-8712 GCA_035939855.1 Candidatus Angelobacter sp. | reverse complement strand
GGCGATAGGCTTGCTTTGCCTCCTCGTATTTATTTAAGTGATCTCGCAGGAAGTTGCCAAGACCATTCCAAGCGAGCGGCTCAAAGCCCGGCTCACTTGTCATAGCCCGGAGCGCCGAATCTGCTGTCTTGGTCTCGTTATCGGAAAGCTTTTCTGAATGCAACCAACGGTTAATTCGACAGGCAATGGCAATCAACGGAAGCCGGTAGAGACCATACCTTTTGGCAATGGCAATCGCATTCTCATAATCGTAAACATCGGCCATCTCGCCGCACGCAAGCGCGTCATAGATGCGAACCACCATCGCAACCTCGCGATGGTAGTTTTGCCTCAGCCGCTGCTCGAAGAACCTGAGTTTCTCATATAGCTCCCGCAATCTGGATGGAGTGAGTGAAGGCAACTGCTCGACCACGCGCGCCTTCTCCACGAGCGAGAAATGGGGGGAACCACCCAGCAACCGCCAGAAATCAGATGGGTCGATTCCATTCCAGGGGATTTTGAGGTTACAGGTTGTCGCACGCAAATCCCGGAGCTGCTCGATCCGTTCCTTCTTGTCCTGCAGTTCTACAGGAAGGTCTCTGAAATCGATGAGGCGGCGGACACCGTCATCCAGTACCGCATGAAGCCCGGCAGATTCCAGGTTCCTCTGCAAATGGCGGTCCGGCACTGCCTGTGAATAGGCTAGCGCCATCTCGGCGTATCGCTCCCGCCCCATGGCGTCCGGGTCCCTTTCCAAAAAGCTTCGGGCACGGGCGTGCAGCTCTTCCCGGTCAAACCAGGTTTCCAGAAACTTTACCAGCCAAAGCAATCGCCGCCGGACGCGGCGGCTGGCGCGCATGAGGTACCAGATATTAAAAAACCGCTCGGCGATCTGAAAGGCATTTTTCTTTTCGCCAAACCAGGGCGTCTTTTCCACCACACCGAAATCTTCGAGCCTTTTTAACTGGGCCGAGACCTGGTTCACCCCCAGCGGCCCCAGGCGCTCGGCCAAGTCCGCGGCGGTCAAGGGGTCCCAATGAATGGCCATGGCATCGACCACTTGCTGGGCTTGCGGAGCCAGCTCTTCAAATCGCGCCTTGTAAAGGGCTGTATACTCGTCGAGCAGTTGCTCGATATCGCGTTGCACATCGCCCTCGGGCCCTTGCGCCAGCACTTTGAACAGCAGCACCAGGGTACGCGGATTGCCGCCGGTCAGCACCCGCAGGGCCTTGATGCGGCCGGATTGTTCGCGGACCACTTGCGCGACTTGCGCATTGCCGGACTGTTCCGCCAGTTGGGCGAGGGTGGAGAAAGTCTCCTTTTCGTCGAATCCCTTCAGCTCATGAGTCTGAAAGAACTCGTAGAATGGCCGCCCGTACTCATAGAGAGCTTCGAGGGCGCGGCTCGAAGCTCCTATGAAGTGCAGCCTGCGTTCCTGCGAGATCACGCGCCGGAACTCCCATTCCTCCTCGCTCTGCAGACGGTCGAGGACGATATCGATATTGTCCACCAGCAGCAGGACCCGGCGCTGCAGCCGGTCCGCCTCATCCAGCAGAAGGTTCAAAGCCGCAGCCGATCGCCCGGCGCCGCCTTGCGGGACGCTTTGCACCCGGGCATCCAGCGATTTCGAAGCGGCGCGGTCGCCCGAGCGATCCAGAGCGTCGCTCAAGGCGTCCACGCAGTTCAACCAGAAGTCACCCAGGCTGGCCACGTTGTATTGTTCTTCGGGAAAGACCAAAGGCATCCAGGTGGCAGCCAGGACCGTGTCGTCTTCGACAGCGAAAGCCAGGCGGCGCAGTAGCGTGGTCTTGCCCAGGCCGCGCTGGCCAATGATCAGGTGATGCTGGGTCGCCACTCCAGGAGCCTCGCGCCGCAGGTCGTCGAGGAGCCTCTCGAGCAACGGTTGGCGGGCCACAAACCCACGAACCAGATCTTGCTTGTTAAGCAGCGCAGGATTATAGATGGCTACGGTAAAGGGCGAAGCGGTAGTCTGCTCAGGCATTGGCCGCCTCGTCAATCTGCGGCGCCAGTCTTCGCAGCCAATATTCCCTCAGCAGCGGGGACTGGAAGCGCCACCGGTGATGCTCTTCCACCAGGTAGCCGTCATTCTGCAGCACGTCGAGGAGGTAGCGCAGTTTGTCCTCGCGTGTTGCAACGTCGGGGATCATGCCTGTCAAGGCAAGGCTCAAGGTGCTGCGCATCGAGCCTTCGGGAGAGCGGCAGCAGTTGTGCAGGAGGACGACTGCATAGTCTGCATCAGGCCTGCCTAGTTCTTCGAAGAGGCGCTGCCGCCAATAGTCGAAGTAGTTGCGGTGATGCGGACCCAACAGGTTTTCGATGGCGTGATCAACGTCGATTTCAGAGACAACATCAAGAAGATTGCGAAGCTCGTGAAAGATCAATTGGAGATAGTAAGGGACCGGCCAGCCCGCCCGGTCGACGATGTAACGCCGAACGGCTTCACTCAACTCGACCCCATGCGCTGTAGAAAGGGCCTGAAGCAGCGCATCGGCCGTGGCGGCGTCGAAAGCACCCAGCTTCTCGATGCGAAGATCGTTGATGGCATCTGCGATATTCAGCCGGCCAGTGACCGTATCGAGACCAATAGAGCCGGCCAGCATCCAGCGTACACCTGTATATTGTTGGCGCAGACGGCGCATCCAGTAGAGAAATTCCCTGACCCGGAGACGCTCCGACGGTCCATCGTGGTTCAGCAGCTTGAGGACAAATACCGGAAGCTCATCCACCTGAATAAGCCAGCGGCCTTCCAGCTTGGATAGGGCATCGGCCAGTTCTTCGCCCAACCGAGTCCATGAACCAGTGTCCGCACTAAACTCTATATTGAAGCCAGCGCCGCCGATTTTCTGGACACGCTTCACCATTTTTCCAAGCCAGCTTTCCTTGATCTGGCTCCATAGGTGATCTCCGCGATGGTTATCAAGGATGGCAGCGTAGAGTCTTTGTACGAAGTTGAGCTCGTCGGGGCAATCGGAAACATCGACGAAAATGGCCGTAAAACGGTAGGCATCTGCGGTTTCAAGCATTTTCCGCATCAGTGAAGTCTTTCCAACACGCCTGGGAGCAAGCAGAAGGAGATTGTCGGTCTCCAGGTTTTGCCAAAAGGTTGTCATTTCATTGACCCGGTCGAAGAAATCCTCGCCTTCGGCTACGGATCCAGTCACATTGCGCACAGATATTCTCCAGCACAACATTTATTTTTTACAACAATACTGTTGTACAACAAATTAGTTGTATAATCAAGAAGGATGTAATCTTGAGGGACATTTTGGACTTGGACCTTTAATTACATTCCTTGGGGATTAGATATTCCCACCGCCCGTGTGGCAGCTGTGACGTTTTCCCTGCCAAGCGGCATTTCTTCAAGAATGCCTGTGGCATCCAGGCTTGGGCGAGGCATAAAGAAGTCTCCAAAAGTTAAATAGAAGTTAATTGAAAGTTAAGCAGGGGGTGGGGGGCCTGCATCGGGTGATCTGGCCATCGGGTGATCGGGTGACCGGAAAGGCAAGTGTACTTTGGGCCAACAACGAATTTGCCTCTGCTTGGTGAGGATGCCTGTGGCATCCAGGTCTTTACGGAGCATAAATCTTGAATAAGGTTAGACTGGGGTTAGACTGGGGTTAATGAATAGGCCGGGTGGCTATCGCGGTAATCGGAAAGGTAGTAAGCCAAACCGGTTGTGGGCGTACGACAGAAATAGGCACAAGCAACGATCTTCAAGACCGGCAGGTCTGTTGTCTATGTAGGTTGATGGAATTGGGTATAGCTACGCCACGCTGAAGAAATAAGCCACGGCAGTTGACGTCCCCGCGAATGACGGCGAGTTTTGATAACTCCTAATATACTTAGTACCACAAGATGGCTATTCCGTCAATGCCAAAGGGGGGAATTGTCTTTGCAAATCTTTGAAAATATTGATGTTAAATTTGTGGTAAGTTTTTACAGTTAAAGTCTTGATAAAGATATCCCCGTGAAATCCAAAGAAATACGGTTCAATCCTCTGTTTTCTCCGTGCCTCCGTGTCTCCGTGGTGGGTTTTGGGTTTTGGTTCCTTCTAGTTTCTCTACTCACAGCACAGAATCAAAATCCGCAGCGGCAAAGCTCTCAGCAGCGTGTGTTCACCTTCAAGACCGAAACCGAACTGGTGCTGGTCAACGTGATCGCACGCGATAAGCAGGGCAATCTTGTCCAGGACTTGAAGCGCGAAGATTTCATTATCCTGGAGGACGGGAAACCTCAGACGGTCTCCAGCTTCGATTATGAGCATATCGACAGTGCTCCTCTTCCGGCTGTTGCAGGGCCTGCGCAGCAAAGCATTACCGGGCAGGCTGTTCCCTCTAAACCGATTCTGACGGTCAAAGATGCCGATGAGGCACTGAACAACAAGCGGGTCATCGTCTTGTTCTTTGATCTCAGCTCCATGAACCCTGATGAAATCCAGCGCTCCGTGGACGCAGCCAGAAAATACGTCCAGGCCAAGATGACCTCGGCAGATATGATTGCCATCGTCTCTTTGGCATCTTCGCTTCGCCTCGATCAGGATTTCACCTCGGATCGCACGCAGCTTCTGAAAGTCCTGAACCGCTTCTCGCGAGCCGAAGGCCAAGGCATGGACAACGGCCTTACCGGCGATGCTGACGGGATTGAAGAGACTGGCAATGCCTACGCTCCCGACGAGACGGAATACAACCAGTTCAATACCGATCGCAAGCTTGAGGCTCTGCAATCGCTCTCCCAGGTGCTGGCCAGGTTCAACCAGAAAAAATCCATCATTTATTTCAGCAGCGGCATGACCCAGACCGGCATCGAGAACCAAACAGCGCTGCGCGCCGCCATTAATACGGCGGTGAAGGCCAACGTTGCCATCTACACCATGGACTCGCGCGGCCTTGAGGCCCAGCCCCCCGGCGGCTCCGCCCAGACTGCCAGCTTGCGAGGCACCGCGATGTATTCGGGGAATGCCGTGCAGAGGTCGCTCGACAAGAATTTTGCCAGCCAGGAAACTCTTGCCACTCTATCTGGCGACACCGGCGGCAAAGCCTTTCTCGATACCAACGATCTTGGCCAGGTTTTTGATCGGGTGCAGCGCGATACCTCGGTCTATTACGTGCTTGGTTACAAGAGCAGCAACCCTCTGCGCGATGGCCACTTCCGCCGTATCGAGGTCAAAATGAACCGCCCTGGCTTGAAGTTGGAGTTTCGCAAGGGCTATTACGCTCCGAAAGACTTCAAGCATTTCAACGCCGAAGATAAAGACAGGCAGATGCAGGATGAATTGGCGTCCGCCCTGCCCAGCACCGATGTGGCTGTCTACATGGCTGCCGCGTATTTCCGCCTGGATGAAAACCGCTTCTACACACCGGTTTCGCTGGTCGTGCCCGGATCGCAGATCCCGTTCACGAAAGGTGGAGATAAAGATAAGGCCGCACTGGATGTAATCGGCCAAGTGCTGGATGAACTCAAGAGGCCGGTGGGCAGTGTCCGCGAGACCGTGAAACTTTTGCTGGATGCATCCCAGGAAGTAAAACGCAAGAATGTTCAGTACACCACCGGGTTTGTGTTGGCGCCGGGCAAATATCACTTCAAGTTTGTGGTGCGTGAGAATGAGAGCGGCAGAATGGGATCGTTTGAAACCGATTTCATCATTCCCGATATCCGGAAGGCTCCTTTGAAAATGAGCTCGATTGTGCTCGCCAGCCAGCGCAAAGACAATCCCAAGAAAGGCCAGAATCCTCTGGTGCGGGATGGCAGCGAAATCATCCCCAACATTGCGCACGTCTTTACGGCCGACCAGCACCTCTTTTTCTTTTACGAGGTATACGATCCCAGCAAAGACAAATCACCATCACCTAGCCCCGCTGCAGCGAACGCCGGCGATAAGACTGAAGCAAAGGAAAAGTCTCCAGCGATAAAAAATCCTATTCACCTGCTGACCAACATTCAGTTTTTCAATGGAAAGATCAAAGCCTTTGAGACCCCGCTGGTCGAAGCCCGCCAACTCAACGCGCCCGAACGCAAAGCCGCAGTTTTCCAGTTCGACATACCGCTCAGCCAGCTTAAGCCAGGGTTTTACACCTGCCAGATCAGCGTGATCGACGACGTTGGAGGAACTTTTTCCTTCCCTCGCCTGCCGCTCCTGGTGCGGGAAAAGGCCAGCGCTCCTCCTTCGACGACGGCGGCATCACCTACGGGTGGGGCGAACTGAAAGCCCGCTAATCGGGCTTTGCAACATAGCCATGTTCGACTTTATTGGAATCAAAATAGTCGCCTACGATGCGGAGTTCACTGTTGATTCCGTTGCTGTCAGTTGAACTGGCTCCGGGAAAATTCAATTGCGTGAATTTGCCGGCGACCTCGAAAAATCCGGAGCCGGCGGAGGCTGAGTCCGTAAAGCTACCGACAACGTTGCCGTGTACATTCAAGCCGTAGGCAACCGAAGTGATAGCACCAGGTGGCTTGAGTTGCATATAAGTCTTGCCGCGCCGTATAAATGCCTGCTGGGCGCCCGAAGCATCATTGAACGAACCACCGATCTCGCTACGATTGTTGATGCAGAAGGCCGAGGTGTCACTGCCTCCGGGAAAATCCAGTTGCGTAAAAGCAGCAGCCCGCTTCAAGAATCCATGAGTCTTGCCGTCTTTGCCGGTAAATTTCCCCACAATTTCGTGGGCATCATTGACTCCCAACGCCATGGTAGAAGTAGCGCCGGGATAGTTGAATTGTGCATAAACTCCATTCCGGTAGATCAGTGCTCGCTGGGCTCCTGAAGAATCGGTGAAAGAACCGACGATCTCACCCTGGTTATTGATGCCCACCGTCCTGGTTTGCGAGCCTCCAGGATAATCAAGCTGTGTGAATTTGCCCTTTTGATCAAGAACGCCATGCTGCTTGCCCGACTTGTCCACAAAGAATCCAACAATATCTCCTTGTGTGTTAATTCCATCCCATTCCGTCGAGGTGCTATCGGGCACATCGAGTTTTTCGAAAGTAAATGATCCCTTTGTATCGTCAAAGGGCTTATTCCCAAGCACCAGGCTTGCCACAAGAAGAGCCAGCATTGATCGGCGTAGTCGCGGGAAGAAGTCCATGATGGGAAATATTAGTACAAAATGAATGCTACATCGGTTGAATAATTGGCCTGCTCTGGAGTGTGCAATGAGGCGGCGATACGGATGACATGAGGGCGCCGATCACAGTGGCGCCCCGCTGAACTTCGCTATAAGTTAAGCCGCTGTAACTGTGTCGTGTCGCTCCGATATGATTCCTCTAACGGAAGAGCAGAACGATCTACGGATTGACCTCCTAATTAACCTCTAATTAGGAATCATTAAGGAATCTGGCGTGATAAGAAAGACTCAAGGTTACTAGGGCTTTATATTGAGACAGGTTGGTCACCATCTTTGGTACCCGGCAAGTAATCTTCCTTATTCTTGACACTGTATTAACCGAGTCAATAACATTACTACTTAAGTTCCCAGAAACACTGACGATTGTTGAAATATTCAGGTTTAACTATCCCCCGCACAATCGGGTAAGTTGTTACTGACTGGAATACATTCCAGAGGGCTATGTCACATTAAGCCATGTAAGTGACGGGGCGAAGCTCTGGATAGCTTCAATGGGAGTGTATGACAAGTCTGGCAATATCGTCGTTCAGTGCTCCGGCCGCCAATGTTAATGGCGACCGGTGGTTCGCGGTGCACACGCGTGCGCATCATGAGAAGAGCGTAGCCGAGCAGTTTCGTGGTAGAGAGATCTCTTATTTCCTTCCGATGTATACCTCAGTGCGCCGTTGGAAAGACCGGGTCAAAATATTGCAGTTGCCGCTGTTTGCCGGATATCTTTTCGTAAAAGTCTTCCCATCGCAGTTTCTCGATGTGCTTCGGGCGCACGGTGTAGCGCGGCTCGTAGGTTTTTCCAAGCCCGAACCTTTGGAAGACAGTGAGATTCAACAACTCCAGTCATGGTCATCTCTTCCTACTGGTGTTGCGCCGCATCCTTATCTGCGAATTGGACAGCGGGTGCGCGTCTGCCGAGGCCCCCTTACCGACGTGGAAGGTATTTTGATTCGCAAGAAGAACCTTTTTCGCCTGGTAGTGGCTATCGATCTGATTCAGCGGGCTGTGGCCCTGGAAATAGATGCCGCTGATATTTTGCCGCTTGGTAACGGTAGAATAAGCGAAGACAATCTGAACATACCGCTGGGCTGGCCGCTGGTACCCGACCTTCGAGGCGAATCAAGGAACTGACCAGCGTCTTACAGGTTCATTTTCCAAGTCCGATTTCCGGTGGGATCGGTTCTTGTATCCCCCATTCCTCCGTACGGTTTTTGTGGTTTTCAGTACGACAGGTTCCCACGCAGAGATTTTGATTCAGGTGAGTTCAATGCGTTCATCTCGTCTGCCTATCTTTCAGCTTTCCATACTTCTGTTCGGCATATTGCTGCTTGCCGCCAGCCAGCTTTTCGGCCAAGCCTCAGATCGTGCAGGCCCGGTGCAGCCAAAGCCGCAGCAACAACAAGAGGCCGCTCCGGCTACCATCCCGTCGGAAGAATATATTATTTGTGCTGACGATCTTCTCGACATCTACATCATTGACGTTCCAGAACTATCGCGAACCTACCGGGTAAGCCAGTCCGGCCAGCTCAACTTTCCTCTATTACCTAAGCCTCTCAATGCTACCGGGTTGACCCTGGATGAGTTTGCACGCTTGTTG
>DASZFK010000199.1:0-1680 GCA_035939855.1 Candidatus Angelobacter sp. | reverse complement strand
AGGTTGTTTTTTGGCTGTGTTCTCCCGCCCGCTCTGAGGAAGGAGCCAAGGCTGCTATTCAAGTTGCTTGCCGCCGCGGGTGGCGGCATGATCACCGAATGGAGCGTGATCGCACTAAGCCACCAACACCCGACCTGTTCTCGACCCACGTGGTCCAGGATGGCTCCCCGCCTATAAGGCGGGCCTCTCCCAGGGACGCACCCGCCGACATCGCTTCGCAGCGCCATATCCTACCCAAGGACCTGCCCAACGCGGTCAAATATCTCACTGATAGGGAACTGGACCTGCTCATAACGGCATCGGTCCAAGAGGCGAAGCGACGAGGCAGATTGTCACCGCGCGTCCAGCCAAATCCAACAGATGAGCCGGTCCGGAAACAGTGGTCATCGAGGGACAAGCGGCAAGCTGAAGTATCGAACGTCTCGTTGACACGTGGGCAGGTCAATGCCGTTCGTGCGGCAACTAAAGCAGGGATCAAACCGTCGCAGATTGCGCGGCAGTTTGGCATATCCCAATCGGATGTGAGGAAGGTGTTGGCGTCCGACACCAATACGCAAAAAGGAAGATGATTTCGGGCAGCCAAGTAGATCGGTGCTGATGAGCTTCAGAGGGGAGGGAGACAATGGTCAGGCAAATTGGCTCTGGAGGACTCTGCAGACGCGATGACTTCCGAACGGAACGTTGCTTATCAATCGCAGCACAATAGGCATGAGGGTATCTTGAAGCCACAGCCTCTAAGCGACGCAGAGTTTGACCGCCTGGAGGAGATTCTCAAGCGCTTTGGGGACAAGCGCGCGATGAATCTGGAACAACTTGACGGCTTTTTCGCCGCCCTGATTTGCGGTCCTAATATCGTTCTCCCGAGCGAGTACCTTCCCGAGATTTTGGGGGACCAAATAATTAACGAGCATGTCTTCTCCGCACAGCCCATGCTGGAGGAGTTCTTTTCTTTGGTCACGCGGCATTGGAATGCCATGTCCTATGTCTTGAGTTCAGGCGATGTTTTCACGCCGCTGCTCCTTGAGGACGAACACGGCGTCTCGCACGCTAACGATTGGGCCAGTGGTTTCATGCGCGGCATGGAACTGCGCAGGGAAGACTGGGCTCCGCTCGTGGAGGACGAAGATCACGGTGGCTCGCTCGTGCCGATTTTTGCGCTGGCGCACGAACTCGATCCCGATCCTGGGATGCGTCCGTATAACCGACCAATTAGTGCTGAACAACGCGAGAAATTAATTGTGGGAACCGCTGCTGGCGTGATGGCGATCTACCACTACTTCGAGGCACAGAGATTGATGCCTGGGCTTTCGATGGGCGACAGCACCACCTATCGCCGCGGCGCTCCCAAAGTTGGTCGTAACGATCCTTGTCCCTGTGGGTCAGGCAAGAAATTCAAGCACTGCTGTGCCAAACCCACTTTACATTGAATGCAAGCAATGACGATTGCAAATGTGCTCTTCCATACCGTCGGAAGATCGTTTGCCTTCTCCACCTGCTAGACAAAAGTCGAGCAGGTCGTATTGTAGGGGCCTTGAACAGGCAGTAGCGTGCCAGGTACGAAAGCTTTGCTGAGGTTTGGGGTTTGTTGCTCGATGTTCTCTGCCACCATGGCTCAGCTCGCCACGCCGATCTGCCGTGATAAAGAGGGGTCGGGGCGGAGCCATTCCTGCAACTTCGACC